>CABXUR010000001.1 GCA_902515485.1 uncultured Pelagibacteraceae bacterium
TATATGATTCGAGTATCAACAAAGGCTCTGCCCAAGATATTAAAAAAGAGAAAGCTAACCTTGATAAATATTATTTTGAATACTTTATAACCCAAGTAGGTGCTGCTCCATTTAGAGGGACTGGCATAAGTGTTAAAAAAGGTGCAAATAATTCAGGTAATGATGGAATGGCTTATAGGGTTTATGGATGTGGAATAAATACAGGTAGCCCTACTCTTATAGTCACACTCGAAAGTTTAGTAATTTTACCTAAATAATTTAATCAAAACATATACTAAAACCCATTTCAGGCAGTAGAAAAATTTCTATTTGTATGATTTAATATATATAAAGAAGCAATGAAAAAAATTACTCTTTATATATTAGGAATAAGTTTTCTTTTTATATCAAGCACATTTGCTGAGTGTAATTTTGTCATAAATATTGGTGACAAAAAAACAAAGGTTGTTGAAAAATTTGGTGAACCAATGCCAATGTTTAAAGGCCAGTTCATGTTGCCAATTCCATCAACTGAAGTTTGTCCTAATGATAATCTGAGTTATGATATTGCAGTTGAGTATTTATTTTTAGGTGAACCTGAAAATTCAAGATTAGCTGCTATTAGAATGGTAGTTTTTAATGATGGTAAAAATACCGTTAGTGATCAATTGTTATTAATGAATTATGCGAAAAAAGTTTATGGAGATTTTGATACAGGTCAAAATCCAAAAGCTTTTGATAACTTTAATGTCTGGGATGATAATCAAAGAATGGTTGTTTACAAAAGAATGACTAATGAAGAAGGAATGATTGAAGAAGAATTATATATTTCAAATAAAGAATATGATCAAAAGTTAGGTGCGTTTTATAACAAGCTTGAAGAAGATGAGTATAAAGAGGACATAAACTAATATGAATTTTAAAATGTTATTAATTAAAATATTATTTTCAGTTTTAATTTTAACAAGTAATGTTTTTGCAAAAGCGCTTCCTCCGGGATCTGGAATTGGAGATATTCCCGCAAACGTCTTAATCCTTTTAGATAAATCAGGAAGTATGGGAGCCAGAATGACTAGTGGAGCTGGTGTTTATTATCCACAAGGGACCGCATTTGATAGTAACGGTGATGCCTTTGTTGGACAGTATTATACTTATGGTATTAAAAAATTCACATATGCAACAGGTCAACCAGATACAAGTTTTGGGACAAACGGACTTTTTAGAGGCACAGGTACTGGAGGTAATTGCCCAATTTATTATCCAAGAGGAATGAAGGTTCATAATGGTTATTTATATGTAACTCAATACTATGGAAGAAAAGTAGTAAGAATTAATTTAAGTACAAATGTTTGTACTGCTGTTGCAAATATTAATTATTATTCAAGTACTTTAGATATTCAAAATGATATTTTATATGTCTTTCATAGAACTGGAATTGTTGTAAGAAATTTAGCAACTAGCACAAATATTTCTTGTAGCTTTACTGGAAATTTAAGAAACAATGGAGACTTTGCTTATGGTATGGCAGTAGATCATACAGGCAGTAATTTATATCTACAGGAATGGAGATATCTGCATAGATATGAAATTCAAGCAAACAAATGTCCTAAAACTAGTTACTCATCAAGATGGACTAGTAGTCCTTTTAGTACCTATTCATTTGGAATGGCGGCACATCCAACAGATGACAAAATATTATATGGATCAAATTATTATCAACATAGATTACATAAAGTAACTTTTAATTCTGCTAAAACATCAATTGTATCAAATACACATGTTGGACGATGCTGTAGCGGTGCATCTAAAACTGGAAATGTGAGAATGCGTTATCCAATGGGTATTCGTATTGATGCAACTAATAATAGGATTGCGCTTGCAGATTATTATAAAAATTCTCTTCAATTTTTTGATTTAAACCTAGGTTTTTTAAAGGAAATTGGAGGTTCAGCTGGTACCAGAATGACCGGTGCACATGAGGCTTTAAAAGCAATCGTTACCGACTCTTCTTTAACGTCGGGAGTTAATTTTGGATTTGGATATTGGGCATGGGGAGGAAACCCTGGCTTTAGAAGTTGGAGTGGAAATATTACAACTGGTACTGCTAGTCCTTGCACTAGTACTGCATGTATAAAAGTTAGAGCTCATAAAGGAGGTGCTGCTAGAATAAATCAAATTGTATCTTCTGTAAGTCCTGGAGGTGGAACGAATGCTGCAGACTGGGCTAAACAAGCCAAAGAATATTATTTGCATAGTAGTTTATCTCCAATTGATAAAAAATTAACTTGTCAAAATAGTTACGTTTTAATTATTGGTGATGGATATTGGGGTAATCATAATTCTGCAAAAAATACTGTGAAGATGCTTTTAAAATCTCATGGTATTAAAACTTTTACTGTTGCTTATGGAAGTGGATTATCAGGTTCAGGTATTAATAACTTTAGAGACATGGCAAAAGCTGGTGGAACCAATGATGTGATCATTGCAAGTACCGCAGCTTCTTTAAAAACGCAATTGAAAGCTGCAATCTCACAAGTAATTGCATCTAAATTATCTTTTACAGCTCCTGCAATTACTGCAACAATTGAAAAAGGTGGATCATTGTATCAGGCCCAATTTGATTATGTGCAAAACCAAGAATGGCAAGGAACACTAAAACGAACTGCTATTAATTCATCTGGAGTTGTAGATCCTAATGATAAAGGAAATTGGAGTGCAGCAGAGGTACTAAAAAAGAATATCTCTCAAAGGAAAATTTGGACAGTCTTAACAGGAATAGATTATAAAACTGATTACAACAACTTTAAAGAAGCTAATTGGAAGGCAATAAAGGATGTATTTGAGTTAACTAATAATGAGGTGCCTGAATACCATTCAAAAACTAGTGGAACTGGGCGTCCACAAAACACTATAAGATGTGCTAACACATCAGGTGTTGCAGATGGCAGTGATGATGAAGTTAAAGGATTAATAAATTTTATTAGAGGTCAAGATTACTTTGACTATGATGCGGATTGTAAATTAACAGAGATAAGAGAAAACCCTTTAGGTGATATTTATCACTCTGAACTTGTTGTAGTTGGTGCGCCAAGTGCTGAGACATCATTCGTCTCTGCAAATCAAGAAGCTTATTGGAGATCAATTAATGGTTATGATGCTTGGGCAGAGACTAACAAGAATAGAGCAGAGATGATTTATGTTGGAGCGAATGATGGTTTGCTACATGCATTTGATGGTAAGACAGGTAAAGAAGAATGGGCTTTTGCACCACCATTAGTAGTCCCTAATTTTCCACTAATGGTTAATCAGAATTTAAATAGAGCTGGAAAAGGTGGTACTAATGCAATTTTTGGTGTTGATGGATCTCCAGTAGTTCATGATATTTATTTCAAAAGCCCTCTTGGTAAATCAAAAGCATGGCATACTATACTGTTTGTCCCTTATGGTAGAGGTGGAAATGGATTTACTGTTTTAGACATTACAACTCCAAAAAAACCATTACATTTATTCTCAATATATAATGACACTACCTTTCACCAAGTTCATCGAGTTGATCACTTAGGAAACTTTAATGCTTATCCTTATATTGCAACATCTTATGCATTAAGTTCACTACAAGAAGCAGTTGCTGCAAAACAAAATGCTGAATTATCGCAAGGTAGTCAATCATGTACTAGCACTTTAGATAATGGTCTACCTAAAGATCAATGTTTTAAATCTAAAACTTGGACTTTCCCAGTTCAAGGATTAAGTAAAGCTGATTTGACTATAACTAAAGATGGAAAAAATTATACAAGGTTTAAAGTAAGTTCAAACTCAGCTGGAGATACAATTTTAGGTTTTGCTCACGATATTACTTATTATGGTTGGGATGCTTGTGCGGGTGCTACAGGACCTTGTAGTAGTGTGAGTACAGAAATTGGATTTAATATTAAACCATCATCAAAAGTAACTGGAGTTCAAAACCCAGTAGAATATGATTACAGTAAACTTGGTGAAACATGGTCAGCACCAAGAATATTTAGACTTCCAACAGATGGTCGAACAGATACAGATATCTCTAATGATAGATACGTAGCAGTTATGGGTGGGGGATATGGAACTCAATTTGCAGGAGTAGGTAATGCATTATTTGTAATTGATTTAGAAGATCCAACCAATCCAGGAAGTATAGAAAAAATAATAGATATTGAAGACAGCCTTGCAAGCGATATTGTAAATTCTACTCCAGGCGCACCAGTTGTAATTACACCTGATACGGCTAGAGGTTTAGATTTTACAGGTGCATTAGTTTATCTAAATGATTTTGAAGGTAAAATTTCTAAATTTAATTTAACGAATATGAAATGGGATAGTAATGATGCTAAAACAAGAAAAAAAGTAGAATTGTATGATAATACAACTTTATTCTGGGCAGGTTCTACAAAAACAAATGGTAGATACATGTACCATTCAATGGATGCATCGATAGGTGAAGGTAAAGGTAAAGGTCAAAAAACAAATACTCTTTGGTTGTTTGCTGGTACTGGTGACTATGAAAGAATTGCTAGCAGAGACAAAGGGACAGATAATGTATTGCTAGGAATAAAAGATGAAAATTATCCTTTGTTTAAAGATGTTGATGGAGTTGTTGAGCCTACACCTGCAAAAGATATGACTGACATAACCAAATGTAAAAATGTTACTAAAGATAAAACTGGTGCAAGTTGTCCTCAAAAGGCTGATGCAGGATGGTATGTTGCCTTATCTGACTTTAAGAAAGTAACTGCAGAACCAACCGTTAGTAGAGGTCTTGTTTATTTTCCAATTTACAAACCATCTTCCTCTGTAAATAGATGTAGTTTAGGGGATGCTTTAATATGTGGTTTAGATGATGAGTGCGGCACTAATGTTTCTGAACAGCTTGGTAAAAATACAGGGAATAAGGCAAACTATATGTGCAAGTATGTTGGTCAAGGGGTTTTATCTAAAATCGTTACATTTGCTGGCAAAATATTTGCAAATATTGCAGGTCAAGCAGACTGTGATGCAATCAAAGATGCTAAAAAAAAGAAAGAGTGTAAAGCAAAAACAGACTTAGTACAAATTGATTCAGGTGTAGGAAATGTTTCAACTTACAGAAGCTCGTGGCGTCACAACTATTAATTTAGTTTTAAGATCATAACCCATATTAGGTATTTTTTTTATATCGCTTTAGAAATTTATTATATATTTTGAATATAAATGTTTTTAAAAGTTTCAAAATTATTCATTTTATTTTTTTTATTTTTAACATTCTCTAATTCTGCAAAAGCAGTCACTTTTCAAAACTATAGTCAGCTGTTTGATTGTGTTGAAAATCATAATACTTTCTTTGGTTATAAAAAAAATCTTACAAAATGTTTTGAAAAAAAAGGGGTCACTATTGAAAAAGATAGTTTAAAATTGATTAAAAATGAATACGGAATAATTGATAATATTATTGATTTAAACTTACCTAAAAAAGAAGCGATAAAAGTTGAAAAACCTAAAAAGAAACTATCTGAATTTTTCAAAAAAGTTTTAGACCCGGATTTTAAAGAAATACAAAAAAAAGAAGATATTTTTAATAAACCTTCAGCTTTATCTGACGAATATAAAGAAAAAAAATTTTCACTAAACGATAAAGATTTTAAAGATTTAAATAACTATATTAAAAAAAACCCTGAAGATATTTATGCAATTACAGAAGATATTAATATTCTAACTTATAACAACAAATACTTGTCTGAATTTAAGAGAGAAGAAATATTATTAAATGTTTATAATTCTTTTGATGTCACAATATTGGCATCAAAAGTTCCTCCTCCTGCAGAGACAGCTGCTTTTGGAGGTGCGGGAGGTATGGTGGCTGTTGCTGCTGTAGCTGCTGCTGCAGGTGGAGGTGGTGGTAGCAGTGGCAGTGGATCTCCTCCCACATTATCTTTTGCAGTTTCATCCACAGCAGTGGGTGAATGTGACTCTAATGTTACAATTACTGCTAGTCTAACTGCAGCTCATAGTTCTAATGTTACAGTCACTTGGACTGTTGGAGGAACCGCAACACAAAACACGGATTATTCTCTTAGTTCTACATCACAAACTATAGTTGCTGGAGCAACCTCAGGAACAATAACTTTAGATCCGACTAATGATACAACAGTTGAAACTTCTGAAACAGTAACTTTAGCAGCGAGTGTTTCTGGTGTATCAACAACAGGAAATACTTCTACAACAATAACTCTTCATGATTATGTTTTAAAATGTAATGCAACAGCTTTTACAGTTGGTACTACAAGTGAACAAAATACTATTAAAGGAAGATCTTCATGGACATCAGTAAATGGACAAAGTGGTACAGTACATCCTTATGAGTTAGTAAATTTACATAAAGCTCATTCTTTTACATCTGGTTCGACTACATTAACTGGAAATGGCCAAACTGTTTATGTAATGGATGATGCGATGCATAATACCCACGATTCTTTTTCAGGTAAAACCGTAACAATGTTAGATACACCATCTGTATCTAATAGCTCTGTTCAACATGGGACACACGTTGCAAGTATTATTTCTGGTGTTATTAGTGGCTCTACACATGGAGTCGCTCCTGATGCTGATATTGTTTTTTCTACTTTTAATGATAATGGAACCGCTCAAGCAACAGACATTGACACTGCAAGAACTACTCATTCTGCAATCGCTATGAATAATAGTTGGGGATATAGTGATGGTTGGAACGGTAGTGCTTTCACAAGCGCAGTGACATGGGCTGAATTATTAACTGATGCACAAAATAATGGACGAAATATTAGACAAGAATTAGATAATTCAAGCATGCATGCCTTTGGCTCTCATACTTCAACCTGGATTACTGCTATGGATAATTTTCAAAATAGTGGAGTTGTCATTTGGGCTAGCTCAAACTATGTAAACGATACCGATGTAAGTTTTTTAGCTGCATTACCTGCGTATTTTAATGGAACAGATGACTCCGTAGATTTATCAGATGCATGGTTATCAGTGATGTATGCTGATTATGTGGGTTCATCGACAACTATTTCATCAACATCTGATCTTGATAGAAAAGGAAATCCCTGTGGTGCAGCTAAAGAGTGGTGTTTAGTTGTTGATGATTATCTAATTGGGGCAGCAGGATATATAGATTCTGGTGGTACTAGCCAATATAGCACTATAAGTGGTTCATCTATGGGTGCACCTCAAGTTTCTGGAATGATTGCTTTATTGAGTCAAGCTTTTCCAAGTCATACACCAGCGCAATTAACAGACAGACTTTTAGCATCAGCTAATAACACATGGTTTACATCAAGTGGAAATACAACATTTACAACTCATGGTGCATCAGTAAAACATGGATATAATGATGAATGGGGCCACGGGGTACCTGACATGGAAGCGGCTCTTGCACCAATTACATCAAATTCAAATCCGTTTTCATTTGGTTTTGCTTCTCCATCTAGAAGTGGTGGATCTGGTAGTGGTGGATCTGGCTCAGTACCTTTCTCTCAAGTAAAAAAATTACCAGTCACTCAAACTGTAATGAAAGTTTCAAGCTCCCTTGGCGATGGTATTATGAATGGATTAAATAATAAAACAGCCTATGCTTATGATGCTTTAAATGGTGGATTTAAATATAATGTGAATGATTTTGTAAATTATGACTCACTAAATGAACAAAAGATTGAATATACTATTGATAAAGAATTAGATTATTTAAAAAATTTAAAGTTTAGTCAAAATGAAAATATCAATGACATAAAAGCATATGAAGGAGAATATTTCAATTTTAGAGATAAATACGATAGAGGGTTAAGTATTACTTTGGATCAGCCAAACTTAGCTTTACAAAATTTTAATCATTTCAATAATAAAGATTATAAAAATCCCTTTACATCAGAAAATAAAGGTGTTGGTTTTAATAATAAATTTTACTTATTTGGAAATGATGTTTTGGTTGGCTACAATAACTCTAACTTTAATCCTTTAACAAATTTAAACAAAGATATAAATATACCAATGGAAACCTTGGCTTTATCACTAAATTTAGATAGTGATAAATTTGATTTATTATCTTTTACAACAGGTCTTTTAAAAGAAAAAAATACTTTTTTGTTATCTGAGGGTTCTGGTGCATTCGATTTAAATGATAAAGATAATACATCAAGTTTTTATGGGTTTAACCTATCTAAAAACTTAAATAAATTTGGTAATGTTTATTTTAGTACTATGTTTGGAAATTCAAAATTAGATAAATCTAAAAATTCTTTTATATTAGACGCTTCAGATGTCTTGTCATCTAGTTTTGAAGTACATTACGAGTTTAAAAACCCATTAAAAAAAGATCAATTTAATATATCTTTTTCTCAACCAAATAGAGTTGAAAAAGGTGATATGACATTCAGATTTGTTGGTCTATCTGATAAAAATGGAGTTCTTCCATATCAAGATCACAAAGTAAGTTTATCTCCTTCAGGTAGACAAAAAGATTTGACAGTGAGCTACTATAAAAATCACTCAAGAAATTTAAAAACTGGTATTAAAGCAGTTTTAACTGATGATTTAGGGCATGTTAAGAATAACAATTTAGATACAAATTTATTATTATCAGCTACTTATAGTTTTTAGTTATCTAAAAATTCTAAAATAAAAAAAAATAATCCATAAAAACATTGTTGTCATGGTTACAAAAATTAAAACAAGACCAACAAGAGTATCTTGATCAACTTTTTTTCTCCATTTTTTAGGAAAAAAATTTAAAGAATAGGCATAAACAATTATAAAAACATTAAGAGCTGAGATAATAATGTTTAAAAAAAATAATTTATCCATATTTGATTTATAATTTTATTCCAAGTGCTGTGATATCATCTCTTAAAGTAAAACCCTTTTCTGTGAGAATTTTAGTAGCATGATTAATAATTGTCTCAGGTAAAGTTGTGTTCAATTTTTTTATTTCATTTTCAAGTCCAGCTACTTCTAACTCTTTACCTTCATCAACGTATCCTTCAGTTACTCCATCGGTATAAATTAAAATAGTTTTATTAGCTATATCTATGGTAGTAGTTTTAAAGAAGGACTCATCTTTAACTGCCATTAAACCTGATGGAGGAAGAGTTGATTTGACATATTCAAATTTAAAGTTTTCATCTAAAACCATCATAGGCTCATGGCCCATATTAATAAATTCCATCACTTTCTTCTCAATATTTATTCTTCCTAAAATTGCAGTGATAAACATTGATTGGTAAGAAGAGTCTTTTACCTGGTTATTTATATACAAAGCTGTCTTTGAAACTGAAGCATTCATTTTTGTAAGTGATCTAAAAACAGCAGCAGCATTTGCCATTAATATTCCAGCTTTAATTCCTTTTCCTGTGACATCGCCTAAAATGAAATAAATTTCATTATCATTAACTTGGTAATAATCATAATAATCACCAGACACATCTTTTGCAGGTGTATTTTTTGCAAATATATATTGTTCAATTTTTTTATTTTTTGGAAATAGTTTTTTTTGAACCTCTCCTGCAATTTCTCGTTCTTTTTTTAAAATAGATTGTTTTTTATCATTTTCTATAGCGATAATATTTTCCTCTATATATCTAAAATATAAGGAAGCCATAAAAATCACTGTTCCTGTGATTGTTGAAAATAAAGAGTCTAAATAAAAATTAAATTGATAAATAATAATGCTTGTTAAATTTATTAGAAATACTGATCCAATAAAAAAGATAATACTAAACTTTGGTTTTATTTTTATTGGAATAAAAATTAAAAAAATAATTAATAGAATAAAAATTATATTTTCTGCTATTTGAGTATAAAAATTTTTAATAATACTTTCATTATTTAAAATATTATCAATAATATGAGCATGTATCTGAACACCTGGAACTACTTTGCCATTTGCAGTTTTAACAATATCAAATAGTGCTTGAGCAGAAGATCCTATTAAAATTATCTTATTTTCAATTCTTTTTTTATCAAAATCATTATTGATGACGTCTATTGCTGAAATATAATTTTCTTTATCAAAATCTTTAAACTTAATGTTAATAACTCCATTTTGATCGCTTGGAATGATATTTTTTCTGGTTTTTATAAGTTCAATCCCATAATCACCAGTTTTAACTAATAAATTTTTTTGTTTTGTTGCAACCCTTATTGTTTCTAACGCAATTGACGGCCATATAGAATTATCAATATTATATAAAACAGGCATTTTTCTTATAATTCCATCAATGCTTGGTATTAGTGAAATTGAGCCTATTCCACTAGCTGCATTATTAATATCTTCTAATGAAGTAATCTTATTTTTATATTTATAAATATAGTTTCTAGGATCACCGCCTTTAGCAAGAACTCTTAGTTTTGGTTTCGAGTTATTTTTTATGTAACTATCATTAGGCTCTCCAAGTATAGGTAAAATCACCTTTGATTGTGCAAGACTACTAATAAAAATTTGATTCGTATTAGGCACTTCCACATTTATTAACTCTTCTGTTTCCTTTTGAAGTTGAATAAGTAAATCTTTTGGATTTTGTTTATCTTCTTCACTAAAAACAATATCAAAAGCTATAACAGATGGATTATACTGGTTTAAATTATTCAAAATTTTTGAATAGATATCTCTTCGCCATGGAAATTGACCAATTTTAGCAATACTTTTTTCGTCAATATCTACAATAGTTACATCTGTAACTTTACCTCTGTTAAAAATTTTTTGAAAAAAATCATAATTAATAAATGAAATTTTTTGTATAATATGAGGATTTATAACTTTTAAAGTTATGAAAAAAATTAATAAAAAACCTAGAGAAATTATTTTTTTATTTTTCATCCAAATAATAAGTTTTTGTACTGATCTATAAATATCACATATAAGATACAACCAAAAACAATATATGGTCCAAAAGGTATTTGTGATGAAAATTTCCTGGTTTTGTTTAATAAACTTGGAACCACTGAAATTAGAGCAACAATAGATGAGCTAAATATTACAAATGGTATTGCTATCCAACCAAACCAAAAACCAATTACTGCTAATAACTTTGCATCACCTAAGCCCATACCTTCTTTATTTTTAACTTGTTTATAAAAAAATATAATTGACCATATAATTATATAACCAAATACTCCTCCTATTAAAGAATTAATATAGTTTGGAAATATAGAATTTAAATTTGGATCAAATGATTTTATAAACCCTAAAATCATTAAAGGAAAAGTTAAAACATTGGGAATGATGTAATGTTTTAAATCTATAAAAAAAATTATTAAAAAAATTAATGCTAATATCATCAATAATATAGAAGTAATTGAAATTCCAAATAATAAAAAAATGACAAAAAATGATAAAGTATTAACAAATTCTACAACTAGATATTTAAGTGAAATACTATTTTTACACTTTCTACATTTACCAGCGATTATCAAGTACGAAAGAATTGGAATATTATCATACCAAGCAATTTTTTTTTTACATTTTGGACAATAAGATCTGCCCCCTACTATACTTTTTTCTAAAGGTAAGCGATAAATACAAACATTTGCAAAACTTCCAAAAAGAGATCCGATTAAGATAATTAGAAAAATATCCACAAATAAATTAAGTTTAAATTATATTTTAAAATACCCTGCAAATTCAGCAAATCCATTGATTAATAATTGGACCACTAATACTGCGTCATGTAAATGTACATATAAATTTGGGGTATATAGTATGATTTCCATATTTGATAAATTTAGCAAAAAAGAGTTAAAATACTAGATAATAAAATGATATTTTTTAATACAAAAAAAACAGTTGATAAAGAGCCTGAGAAAAAATCTCAAGAGAACATAGATCTTCAAATAATAAATAAAATGAATCAAGAGTTTGCGGTTTCTCTTGATTTGAATGAAACATTAAAAACTGCTTTAGAGCTAATTATTGTAAGACTAAACGCACAAGCAGCAAATATTTTTATGATTAATGATAAGAAAAAAAAATTTGAATGTATTGCTTCTTTGCACCAAGATTATTTAGAGGATTACGAACTAGATTTAAAAGATGGTGTTATGGGTAAAGCTGTTGAGCTTAGAAAATGTATAAGAGTTGGTGATGTTAGAAAAGATGTTAGAGAAATTGCTGAATTTTATTTTGACCTAGATAATAAAACAAATTTTACAACTTTTTCAGTGTTATGTGCGCCCTTAATTGCTGCAAACGAATGTATTGGGGTAATTCATTGTTTAAATAAAAAAACAAATGATAAGTTATTTATTGAAGATGATCGTAAACTCTTAGAGTTATTATCAACACCTGCTGCTCTAGCAATCAGAAATGCTAAAATGGCAAAAGATATGGTCGAACAAAATAAAATGCAAAAAGAAGTTGAGATTGTTGGTGAAATCCAAAAATCACTTTTATCTTCAAACAAAGAAGAGCCCTTTCCATTAGCTGGAATAAATATACCTGCAAAAGTTGTATCTGGAGATTTTTATAATTTTAATGATTTGGGTGATGGAAAGTATGGTTTTGGTGTGGCAGATGTATCTGGTAAAGGAATAAAATCTTCTTTATTAATGTCAAAAGCTTCAAGTTTATATAGCTGCTTAAGTAAAACAAATTTTTCACCAGGAAATTTACTTACTCAATTAAATAATGAAATATGTGAAACAATATCTAGAGGTATGTTTGTAACTATGTTAATTGGAATTTATGACAGTAATTCTAACGAACTATTGCTGGCTAATGCAGGACATGAACCACCAATTATAATGGATAAAGATAATAATTTTTCAAATTTTGAAGAGGCAGGTCCACCTTTAGGAATTGTTAAAAAAACTGAATATAAAGAATATAAATTAAATTTTGAAAATAGCTCAATGTATATTTTTACTGACGGTATTACAGAAATAAAGAATCCTGAAGGTAATGAATTGGGATCAAAAGGGTTTCAAAATTATATTACTAGATTTAAGGACAAACCAAATAATGAAAGATTAAAATTAATCATTGATAAAGTTTTAGACTCAAAATATATCCAAAAAGACGATTTAACAATTGTTGCCTTGGACTCTAAATAGTTTTAAGAAAATCTTAATGAACTATATGGTTTAAGATCCAAATTAGTATTTTCACTTGCTATCATTCCAGAAACAATTTTCCCCGAAATAGCCCCCAAAGTCCAACCAAGATGATGATGTCCAAAACAATAAAAAATATTTTTATAATTTTTTGAAGGTCCCATTACTGGAAGAAAGTCTGGTAAAGATGGTCTAAAACCTAGCCATTCATCTTCATGTTCTGGTAGATCACCTAACATATACTTAGCATTATCAATCAAATTTTTTATTCTAGATTTTGATAATGGATTTTCTAAACCTCCAAATTCAACTGTTCCAACCACTCTTAAACCCTGTTCCATTGGTGTAATTCCAAATCCACGGTTAGAAAATATAACTGGTCTTTGTAATAAATGATCACAATTTTTAAAATGAACGTGGTAACCTCTTTCAGTATCAAGAGGTATTTTTTCACCAATATTATCAGTTAATTTTTTTGAAAAAGCTCCACAAGCAATTATACATTTATCAAATATAAAACTTTGATTTTCAGTTTTTAAAACAGGTTTTTCTTCATCAAAATTAATATCTTGAACATTTACTTTATTAAATTTTCCACCTTTTTTAATAAATAAATCAAAAAGTTTCAAAAGAATTTTTTTAGGATTTCTAGCATGTCTTGCATAAGGATAATAAACACCTGCGTGGTAGATAGGCTTTATATGTGGTTCTAGATCATGAATTTCAGATTTATTAACTAGTTGTTGCTTTACTCCTAATTCGTCTCTAACTCTAATCTCTAATTCTCTACTCTTTAGATCTTTATCATTCCAGATATAAAGAATACCCTTGTTTTCAACTAAACCTTCTAATTCAATCTCATCAAACAACTCATCATAAGCTGGTAATGCTAAATCTAAAATTTGATGCATATTTTTTGCTGTATGCTTCATATTTTTTTCTGTTGAATTCATAATAAATTTTAAAAACCATGGGATCATTTTTGGCACATAATTCCATTTTAAAGCGAGAGGACCTGTTGAGCTAAAGAGCATTGCTGGAATATCAGCTAAAACATCAGGTCTATTTAAAGGAACAGAGGCATAAGGTGAAAAATGACCTGCATTGCCATAAGATGCAGCTTGAGCCCCAGGATTATCCCGATCAAATATAGTTACGTCAAATCCTCTTTTTTGTAAAAACAAAGCATTAGATACACCTTGAATACCGGCACCAATTATTCCAACTTTAATATTACTATTCACTAGTGATCTTATAATTAAATATTAAAGATTTAATAGTGACATTTTTTACTCAGTTATATTATGCAATAATTTGTTTCCTGTGGATTTTTGCGCTAAGTACAATTCCAAAACCAATCATTGTTGCTAACATAGATGAGCCGCCATATGACAAAATAGGTAATGGAGATCCAACAATAGGTAACAACCCTAATACCATTGATAAGTTAACTGTAATATAAATAAATATTGCAAATGCAAAACCAAAACAAAATAATTTTGCAAAACTACTTCGTGACAGTACGCCTATTCTAATTATTCTTATGATAATAATTGAGTATAATAATAAAAGTCCTATTGAACCAATAAAGCCAAATTCTTCTGAAAATAAAGTAAAAATGAAATCAGTATGCTTTTCAGGAAGAAAATCTAAATAACTTTGTGTCCCTTGCAAGAAACCTTTGCCTGAAAAACCTCCAGATCCAATAGCAATTTTTGATTGTATAATTTGATAACCTGCTCCCAAGGGATCCCTATCTGGATCTAAAAAGGTTAAAATTCTTAATTTTTGATATGGTTGAAGGTACGAAATAATAAAAGGTAATGAAATCAAAAAAGTTATTAATGATACAAAAAAATATTTTATCTTAACTCCTCCAAGCCATAATATGATTAGACCACTGCAAGCAATTAATACTGAAGTTCCTAAATCTGGTTGTGATAAGACCAAAATGATAGGGATGATTATTATGGTAAGAGCAAATGAAATGCCAATTAATGAATTTACTTTTTCGATATTTATTCGATGATAATATTTTGCAAGACATAGAATTACTGCAATTTTCATCAACTCTGATGGCTGTAGTACTAAAAAGTATAAATTTATCCATCTTTGGGAGCCTGATACCTTTATGCCATAAAAGGATACCCAAATTAATAATAGGATTGTAGCAACATATAAAAAATATGAACTGACATGCCAAAGTTTAATATTAAAAAAAGAAATAACTAACATCAAAACAAAAAATACAGATAATTTAATTAAATGGCTTTTGGTATGAAAAAGAAATTCACCACCATCGGTAGAATACATTACGAATAAACTAACTACTGATAAAATAAGGATACAAAATATTAAAATATAATCTAAATTTTTTACCTTTTGAAAAAAATTTTGATCTGAATTTAATCGGGTATGTTGAAACATTTAAATATTAAACTCCTTATAATTTGGAATTTTTTTTCTATACTGATGTCGATCAACTATTAATTTAAATAATTTAGTTGCCATAGGAGCTGCAGCTGAACTACCTGAGCCACCATGTTCTACGATAATACTTAGAGAATATCTTGGGTTTTTATAAGGACCAAATGCAATATATAATGCATGATCTCTTTCTTCATAGGGAATTTGGAAAGTTTTTAAATCAAGTTCTCGTTCTCTTTTACTAATTCGTTTAACTTGTGCTGTACCTGTTTTTCCAGCAAATTGATACTTAGGATCGTCTATTCTTGATTTGTAAGAGGTTCCATATAATTCATTGGTAGAACTAAACATAGCTTCTTTAATAATTTTAATATTTTTTGAATCATCATATAGTGGAATGTTAAATTCATTTAAACTAGTGGTTTGCATTGCTTTTTTTATTTGTTCTGATGTTAGTTGATTATCATCAGTCAAAATTTTAGGTTTAATTTTATAACCACCATTTGCTATTTGTGCTGTCATCAAACAAAGTTGTATAGGTGTTGTTTGAGTATACCCTTGACCAATACCTGTAATTAAAGTTTCACCCAATACCCAACCTTTACCAAGCTCATTTATTTTCCACTTAGTATCAGGGAATTGACCTGCTTTTTCATTTTCAAAATATTCACCCAGAACTTTTTTTCCTAAACCAAATCTTTCAGCAGTCACTTTCAATTTATCTACGCCAAGTTTTCTTGCAATTTCATAAAAATAAGTGTCACACGATTGTTTCATTGCATTATTTAAACTCATCCATCCATGTCCTTTTTCTTTCCAGCAATGAAACGTTTGGCCATGAAGTTCCATTTTTCCTTTACATTGAACTTTAAAATTTGTGTCCATTATTCCATTTTCTAAAGCTGACAAAGCAACAATAGGTTTTATTGTTGATCCAGGTGAGTAAAGTCCTGAAAGTGTCTTATTTATTAAGGGTTTAAGTGGATTATTTCTAATTAGTTGCCACTCATCTTGACTGATACCAAATAAAAATGAATTCGGATTGTATGAAGGTGATGAATACATCGCAATTACTTCTCCAGTGAAAATATCCATCACACTAATAGACCCAGCCTTGCCATCCATTAACTCAGCACATAATTTTTGAACTTCAGTATCAAGTGTAATTCTGATTTTTGATCCTTGTTTGCCTTTTTGATATTCAAGTTGATTTATTCGTTTACCGTAAGCGTTAACTTCGTATCTCTGAATATCATTTACACCAATTAAGTCATTTTCTAGTGTTTTTTCTAATCCTAGTTTGCCAATTTTTATTCCAGGTACAAATTTTTCTTGGATAACTTCATTTTCTAAAATATCTTCTTCATTTGGTTGACTAACATAACCTAAGACATGTGTGTAGATATCACTAAAAGGATAATCTCTAGAAATTGTCATCACTGGTTTTACGCCAACTAACTCATATAAATAATTATTTATTTTTGAGAATTCATCCCAACTTAAATTTTCAGAAACAATTAAGCTTTCCCACGGTTTTAATTGTTTTTTTTTCTTTTTAATTTTTTCAACTCTCTTATTACTTAAATTAAGAATTACTTTTAATCTTGAAATTAAATAATTAAAGTTTTCAACTTGTTCTGGAATAACGTGCAATTGATATACTTTCAAATTACCGGCAATGATATTACCAAAATAATCAACAATATTTCCTCGAGTTGGAGGTAACTTCCATTCTCTTATTCTATTTTTATCTGATAAGGTTAAATATTTCTTATTGTTATTAATCTGAAGTGAAAATAGTCTTGCAATTAGTCCTCCAAAAATAATCAGTTTCGCTGTACCAATTATAAACATTCTTCGATTTATAATATCTGATTTTCTTATACTAAAATTTTTATTAATCATTTTTTTGAAATTTGATTCTTCTTTCAATTCTATTAAATATAAATAAAAATAAAGGGTAAAGAATAAAAGTAAATCCTGAGTTTATAAAATATTTCATATAATTTACCTCTAAAGAAAATATTAAGTCTAAACTCATTACTTGAATAGAATTAATTAATAGAATAGTGATCAATAAAGATAACCAGTCATTAATAAAGTTTGGAGTGAGGGTTATATTTCTTAAATAAGCTGTTACTGCACAAATTAGTAAATAACAAAAACTACTTACCCCTATAGGAATTCCTATAACAACATCATTAATTAATCCTGCTATGAATATAGATCCGTAACTTAAGTAATAAGGATTTTTTAAAGTCCAGTAAAATATTAATATATGTGCAAAATTAAATGAAAAATATTCAATTGCTAAATAATTTAAGTCTATTTCATTTAAAACAGATAAAAATAATATTAATGTTGGAAGATAAAACATTAAAGATTTAAAAAAATTTTTTTTATTTAGAGAGGACATTAATTTTTACTCTCCATTTCATAAGAAACTATTTTTACATAATCTAATTGTCTAAAATCTGAAAAAAAATTAATTTCATTTTTGTTCTCTTTTTTAGAATTATTTATTTTGCCAACAGGTAATCCTGATTTAAATAAACCTCCATAGCCAGAGGTATAAACAATTATATCTGTGTCATTCAATTCTTGATTATATTCTTCTTTTGTAAACTCAATTACACCATAATTCTTCCCAGTTCCTGATAAAACTGCGTGAATACCAGCTGGTTCCAATAACACTGGAATTTTACTATTTAGGTCTGAAAGAAGTAATGCTCTTGAATTTGTATAATTTACTTCAATTATTTTACCCACTAAATAACTATCATCCACGATAGCCATACCTAACTTTACATTATTTTTGGATCCTTTATTTAAAACAATTGATTTTAGGTAAGGGCTGTCTTTATCAACTAAAACTTTAGCATAGATATCTTTTGACTTAATAGTTTCATTAATTAATTCTCTAAGCCTATTATTTTCTAAAATTAAAAAATCATTGTTTAGCTTATTTTTCCTTAAATTACTTAAATCTGTTTTATTTTTGATATAAATGTCATAAAGATTTAAATGATCTTTCAATTGAAGATTAAATTTTTTTATATAGTTTTCCGGAATAGATACAATAAATGAAGATCGATAAATAACTTCATTAATTCCAATCTTTACATATTGAATCGGTTTGAAATTAAAACTTCCTAGTACAATTATTATTAGTGAGGAAAATATTAATGTTAATAATGAAAATTTTTGTTGATAACTTTTCTTTAAAAAAGCAGATCTAATTGCAATTACAAAATCATCTCTGCTCGAAGCCATTAATCTTAATACTCAGATAACATAGTAGAGAATGTTTCTTCTTGATCTAATGCTTTTCCTGTTCCAACTGCAACACAAGAAAGAGGGTCATCTGCAACATGTACTGGTAAACCTGTTTCTTTAGAAAATCTTTTATCAATATTTTTTAACAAAGCACCGCCTCCTGTCAGTGTTAGTCCCATATCAACCAAGTCGGCTGATAGCTCTGGTGGAGTGTTTTCTAATGCCTGTTTAATTGCACCAATCATTTCTTTCATAATATCGTTTAATGCTTCTGCGGTATCTTCTTCTGTAATATTAACTTCTTTAGGAGTTCCAGATCTAAGGTCTCTACCTTTAACTGGATAAGTGTTTTTGCCTGATGGTAAAGCTGTACCCATTTCTTTTTTAATTTTTTCTGCGGTACTGTCTCCAATTAATAAATTATATTCTTTTCTCATATAATTTACAATTGCTGTATCCATTGCATCACCTGCTACTCTTAGGGATTTAGAATAAACTAAACCTCCTAATGACATAACAGCTATCTCACTTGTGCCACCTCCAATATCAACAATCATTGAACCTGTAGCTTCAGAAATTGGTAAGCCTGCTCCAATTGCTGCGGCTATTGGTTCTTCAATTAATTGAACTCTTCTTGCGCCTGCAGCTAATGCGCTATCTTGAATTGCTTTTCTTTCAACTGGAGTTGAGCCAGTTGGAACACATATTAAAATTCTTGGATTTGCAAATGTACTGCCTTTATGAACTTTTTTTATAAAGTGCTTAATCATTTCTTCAGTAACTATGAAGTCAGCAATTACTCCATCTCTTAAGGGTCTAATGGCACTAATATTTCCCGGAGTTCTTCCAAGCATAGTTTTAGCTTCATCACCGACTGCTAGAACGTTTTTCTTTCCACCTTGATCAACAATTGCAACAACTGATGGTTCATTTAAAACTACACCTTGGCCTTTTAACACAACAAGGGTATTTGCTGTTCCAAGATCAATTGCCATATCCTGGCTCCAAATTTTTTTAACCTTGTCAAATATTCCCATTAAACTCCCCCTTTAACTTTTTGATGTTCAATATTTTCAGAAAGGGACTTTTTCTCCCTTTTAATCAACATTTTATTTAATGCATTTAAATAAGCTTTTGCTGATGCAACTAACGTATCTGTATCAGCAGATTGTCCAACCGTTGTTCTGTCGTTTTCTTCAATTTTCACACTAACAGTGGCTTGGGCATCTGTTCCTTCGGTAACAGCATGCACTTGATACAATGATAATTTTACTTCATGTTCATAAAGCTCTTTTATACATTTAAATATTGCATCTACTGGTCCATCTCCAGTTTGAGTGGTTTGTTTAATATCTCCAAAGACATCTAACGTCATTTCTGCTCTTTGTGGTTCTCCTGTACCAGCATAAACTTTAAGCGATTTCAAATTTATGGCATTAATTTTATTGTCAACAATTAAGCTATCATCAACTAATGCAATTATATCTTCATCGTATATATGTTTTTTCTTGTCAGCTAAAACTTTAAACTTACCAAATGCTTCTTGGATAACATCATCTGTCATTTCTGAGTATCCTAAATCAGTTAGTTTATCTTTAAAGGCATGTCTTCCAGAATGTTTACCCATAACTAATGACGTTTGTTTTACACCAACACTTTCAGGAGACATGATCTCGTAAGTTTCTCTGTTTTTTAACATTCCATCTTGATGAATTCCTGACTCGTGTGCGAAAGCATTTTTACCAACAATTGCTTTATTAAACTGAACTGGAAATCCAGTTGCATTAGATACAATTTTTGATGCTTTACTTATAAGCTCTGTTTTAATACCAGTATCGTATGGCATTAAATCATTTCTTGTTTTAATTGCCATTACAATTTCTTCTAGTGCAGCATTTCCAGCTCTTTCCCCAATTCCATTTATTGTACATTCAATTTGTCTTACGCCTGCAGATAATCCAGCAAGTGCGTTAGCAACTGCTAATCCTAAATCATTATGACAGTGTGCAGAAATAATTGCTTTATCAATATTTGGTACATTGTTTTTTATATGTGTAATTGTTTTTGCAAACTCTTCAGGTATTGAATAACCTACTGTATCTGGGATATTAATTGTTGTTGCACCACAATTAATTGCAAGTTCAATTGTCTTACACATAAAATCTAAAGATGTTCTCGTTCCATCTTCACATGACCATTCAACATCATCTGTAAATTTTTTAGCGTAAGTTACACTTTCTTTTATTGCATCTATTACCTGATCATTTGACATATTAAGTTTATGTTTCATGTGAACAGGACTAGTTGAAATAAAAGTATGAATTCTAAATCTTTTTGCATATTTTAAAGACTCATAACACGCATCAATATCTTTTTTTTTTGCTCTAGCTAAACCACAAGGGATTGAATTTTTTAAACCTTTGCTTATAGCAGTGACAGCTTCGAAATCTCCAGGGGAAGTGATTGGGAAACCAGCTTCAATAATATCAATTCCCATATCATCAAATACTCTTGATATTTGAATTTTTTCCTCAACACTCATTGATGCTCCAGGTGATTGTTCACCATCTCGCATAGTGGTATCAAAAATATATACTTTATCTTTATCGCTCATTGCTTAATTTTTTTGAAAACCCATAATACAATCTATAAGAGAGATTGCAAAATAATTAGTAAAATTAGTATTAGAAATTGCAGATTCTAGTTACGTTAAATTTAATTGTAAATAGACTCTATTTTAGGCATTAAGCGTAGAAGTTCTTTAGTGTAATCGTGTTGTGGTTTCAAAAAAAGGTCTTCTGTATCCGTAACTTCACATAATTTACCATCTTTTAAAACTCCTATTCTATCACACATTTGTCTTACAACTGGTAAGTCATGACTTATAAATAGAATTGTTAAATTTAATTGTTCTTGAAGATCTTTAAGCAAGTTTAAAATTTGAGCTTGGATACTTACATCTAAAGCAGATGTTGGTTCATCACATACTAAAAGTCTTGGTTGAGTTGCTAGAGCTCTTGCAATTGATATTCTTTGTCTTTGTCCACCAGAAAATTCATGTGGATATCGATCAGCAGATTTTTGTGAAAGCTCAACAGACTCTAATAAATCAAAAATATAATTATTTAAATCACCACTTGATATTGAAGGATTGTGAAGTTTAATTGGTTCTGAAATAATATCTTTAACTTTTAATCTTCCGTTTAAAGAAGAATAAGGGTCTTGAAAAATCATTTGTATCTGTTTTCTAAATTTCATCATTTCTGATTTTTCTTTTATCTTTGTTATACAAATATTATCGAAAAATATATCTCCTGAAGACGGTTTGAATAAATTTACTATCATTTTTGCAATTGTGGATTTTCCACTTCCACTTTCACCGACTAAACCAAATGACTCACCTTCTTTAATTTCAAATGAGATATTATCAACAGCCATTACTGAATTTTTTGAGCTTTCAGTAAAAAAATTGTCATCAAAACTTTTACTTAGATTATTCATTTGAACTAAATCCTGTTTTACAATTTTTTTTTTATTCCATCTGTTTAAAATTTTTATATTATTTTTCTGATTGTTTTTATTTTCTTTTTCAATAATTACAAATCTAGAAATCTTTTTATTGGTAGGTGGTACTGAACTTACTAAACTTTTAGTGTATGTCTCTTTTGGTTTAGTTAATATTTCTTTTGTTATACCGATTTCGACTAAATTACCACTTTTCATTACTGCTACTCTATCGGCTGTCTCTGCAATTACTCCCATATCATGAGTGATTAAAATTACAGCTAAATTTCTCTCTTTTGTAAGTTTTTTTATTAAATCAAGTATTTGTGATTGAATTGAAACATCTAAAGCAGTAGTTGGTTCATCAGCAATTAACAATTCAGGTTCACAACATAATGCTAGTGAAATTACAACTCTCTGTCTCATACCTCCTGAGAACTGATGTGGATAGTTATTAAATCTTTTTTCTGCGTCTTTAATTCCAACTTCTTTTAAAAGACCAATTGATTTAATTTTTGCTTCTTCTTTTGTAAGATCCAAATGTGTTTGTATGGTCTCTATTAATTGTTCACCAATTGTAAGTATTGGGTTAAGAGAGGTTTGAGGATCTTGAAATATAAGCCCAACTTTTTTACCTCTATATTTAATGATATTTGATGGATCTTTATGAATATCCAAATCACCTAACATTACTGAACCACTTGATACTTTACCAGGAGCATCTATTAGATTAATAATTGCGTTTCCAACTGTGCTTTTTCCAGAGCCAGACTCGCCAACTAAACCTAATATTTCACCTTTGTTTACTTCAATATTTACTCCTTTGGCAGCATAAACTGTTTCTTTTCTCATGGGATAATCAACACTGAGATTTTTGATCTTTAAATAACTCATTTTTTTAACCTTGGGTTTAAAGTATCTCTCATCCAATCTCCCAAGAGGTTAATTGAAAAGGCTAAAATTACTAAAAAGATTGCTGGAAAAAAAGTGATCCACCACTCACCAGAAAATAAGAAATCATTACCTAGTCTAATCAATGTTCCTAAAGATGGAGTAGTAGGAGGAACGCCAACGCCTAAAAAGCTTAAAGTTGACTCAGCTATGATTGCTAAAGCAAGACCAATAGTTCCTATGACTAATACTGGTCTTAAAATATTTGGCAAGATATGCTTGAACATAATAATTAAGTTTGAAACACCAATTATTGTTGAAGCAGAAACATAATCTTTGTTTTTTTCAACTAAGGTTGCTGCTCTAGATACTCTTGCAAACTGAGGCCACTCTGAAATTCCTATTGCAAATATTAAAACATAAATTGCCATTTCATCATGCATTTCTCTTGAAATTAATCCTCTTGCAATTCCATCAACTAGCAGTGCCATTAATATACTTGGTACAGTAAGTTGAACATCTGTTAATCTCATAACAATCATTTCATATTTGCCACCAAAATAACCAGCCGTTAATCCTAATCCAACTCCAATTGTTAAACTAAAGATAATTGCAGAGAAACCAACAATCAATGAAATTCTAGAACCATAAAGAATTGTTGAAAGCATATCCCTACCTTGACCATCAGTTCCTAAAATAAATTTAGCAAGACCATCTTCTGTCCATGATGGTGGTGTAAAAGCTTCCATTAACGATAATGATGAAGGATCAAATGGATTGTATGGAGTGATCAATTCTACAAAAAAAGAACAAAAGAAAATTATAAATAAAATAACTGATGACACAATTGCAGTTGGAGACGTCATAAAACTATGATAGATATCACTATCTTTAATTCTATCCCAAGTACTAATATTTCTATCCACTTGAAACATCTCCTTTAACTCTAATTCTAGGGTCTATAAAATAATATAAAATATCTACGATAAAATTTATCATTACAAAAACAAAAGCAATGAAAACTAAATAAGCTGACATAATTGGTATATCAACAAACTGAACAGCTTGAATAAACAAAAAACCCATGCCTGGCCACTGAAAGACTGTTTCAGTAATTATTGAAAATGCAATCAATGTTCCAATGTTAATTCCAGCAATGGTAATAACTGGAATTAATCCATTTTTTAATGCATGTTTATATTTAATACTATTTTCACTAATTCCTCTTGCTCGTGCAAACTTAATATAATCTGTTTGTAAAATTTCCATCATTTCCGCTCTTACAAGTCTAATGATGTAAGTCATTTGAAAAAGACTTAATGTTACAGAGGGTAATATAATTGCTTTTAATCCTGAGATTGTTAAAAACCCTGTTGTCCAAAATCCAAAGTCAACTACTTCTCCTCTGCCAAAAGATGGTAAAATTCCTAATATAACTGCAAATAAATAAATAAACAGAATACCGATAACAAATGTAGGCAGCGAAACTCCGAGTAATGAGACTGCTAAAATAATATCACTTAAAAAACCTTTCCTATTTATTCCTGTATACACTCCTAATAATGTTCCAGTAATAAGAGCAATTAAAGCTGATATTACAACAAGCTCAATTGTTGCTGGTAAACGCTCAGTTATTAATTCAGAAACAGGTCTTCTTAGTTGATAAGAAATTCCAAATTCTCCCTTAGAGGCATTAACAACAAATCTTGAAAATTGGACATGAATAGGATCCATTAATCCTAATGTTTCTCTTAATTCAGCTCTTTCTTCATCTGAGGTTTCTTCTCCAACCATATTGTTGATTGGATCCCCTACAAAATTAAATAGAGAGAATGATACAAAGGCAACAACTAACATTACCAAAGCAGACTGAAACAATCGTTTAAAGAAATATTTTATCAATTTAAGAAGGTGTTATTATTTTAATACTAGCCCTTCATAATTTATGAAGGGCTAGTAAAATATTATTTAGTTAAAGCTAGCAGCCTTAAATAACGGTTCGTTATTTGGTCTGATAGGTACGTTAACATTACTTTTTGCAGCCCATGATATTACCTGGTGATGTAATGGAAGATAAGAAATATCATCTTTCACAATTTTCCAAGCATTTGCTATTGCAGCATTCCTTTTATCTAAATCAACTTCACCTTCCATAACTCTTATAGCAGCGTCTACTTCAGAGTTACTAAAATTAACTTTGTTCCAGCTAGCACCAGATTCATATAAATAATGGAAAACATAGTGACTATCTAGAGTAGGAACACCCCAACCAAGCATATAGAAATCACCTTGATTATCTTTTAGCTCTTTAAAGTGTTTGCTTTTTGTTTGTGCAAATAGATTTACGTTAACACCGATTTTACCCAGCATACCAACAACAGCTGTACAAATCGCTTCATCGTTTACATATCTGTCATTTGGACATCTTAATTCAACATCAAATCCATTAGGATAACCTACATCAGCTAATAATTGTTTTGCTGCATTAACATCGTAAGGTAATCTTTTATCAAGATCTTTAGTGTAACCATTTACACCAGGAAAAGTAATAATTCCCGCTGGTTCACTTAAACCTCTCATAACTTTTTTCTTGATCGCTTCAATATCAATTGCTTGATAAAGAGCTTGTCTTACCTCTTTTTTCTTAAACGGATTGTCACCTGTATTTCCAGTTCTTAACTGATCAGCAGCTTGATCCATTCCTAAGAAAATTGTACGCATTTGAGCTGTACTTTCAACTTTGTGTGAAGAAGAAGATCCAATTCGAGCTAAATCCTGAACTGGAGCATCTGTTACTAAATCAATTTCACCAGATAATAATGCTGCAACCCTAGTTGCTGCATTTTTAATAGGTAACAATTGAATTTGAGTTACTTTTTTATCTTTCATCTCACCCCACCAGTGTTTATTTCTTTTAAACACAGTTTTAGTATTAGGTTCTCTTAAAGTAATTTTAAAAGGTCCTGTTCCAAGAGCATTCGTTGCTGAAAACGTTTCTTGTCCAGCATCCCAATTTTGTGGAGACATTGCAAAATTCTTTTCAGACCATGCTTTCGACATTATAAAAATGTTAGATAATTGGTTTAAAAGAATTGGATTTGGCTTACTTGTAGTAATTTTAACTGAATAATCGCCAACAGCTTCAACTCCTGAAATCGTGCTTATATATTCTTTAAAATCAGATGTTCTTTGTTTTGCCCTTAAAACACTAAATACAACATCAGCTGATGTCATTTTAGAACCATCAGAAAACTTAACATCCTCTCTTAATGTAAAGATCCAAGTATTTGGATCGGTCGCTTTCCAACTTGTTGCTAACGCAGGACCAATTTTCATATCTACAGCTCTTTCAACTAAAGCTTCGTATACTTGTCTAGATACTTGAGTTGTCGGACCTTCATTTTGTGCGTGTGGATCTAGTGTAAGACTGTCTCCTTGCATTGACCATTTAATGGTTTTGGCCATTGCTGAAGAAAATCCAAATACTAGAACTATAGATAATAAAACTCTTATTAAACTTTTAATGTTCATTATTCCCCTCTTTTTTTAAATTTATTTAAAAAAGTATAAGTGAAATAACTTAAATTTTATAGATAATATTTTATTAATTAAGTTAACTTTTATCGCTATCAACTAATTTTTTTTTACTAATCCATGGCATCATAGCTCTTAGCTCTGCACCAACTTTTTCAACTGAATGTTCTGCTAATTTAGCTCTGGTTGCAAGAAAGTTTTTTTGACCATTTTTACATTCATCCATCCATTCTTTTGTAAATTTTCCAGATTGGATATCAGCCAAAACTTCTTTCATTCGTTTTTTAGTTTCTTCTTTATTAACAATTCTAGGACCAGAAACATATTCACCATATTCTGCTGTATTTGAAATAGAGTAATTCATATTTGCAATTCCTCCTTCGTAAATTAAATCAACAATTAATTTAACTTCATGAACTGTCTCAAAATAAGCCATCTCAGGTTCATATCCAGCCTCTGTTAAAGTCTCATAACCATTTTTAATTAGCTCAACTAAACCCCCACATAAAACAGTTTGTTCTCCAAATAAATCCGTTTCAACTTCATCTTTAAATGTGGTTTCGATAATTCCTGATCTTCCTCCTCCAACTGCAGAGGCATATGATAAAGCAAGGTCTCTAGCTTTTCCTGAACCATTTTGATGAACGGCAAATAAACATGGAACACCTCCACCTTTTTCATATTCACTTCTAACTAGGTGACCAGGTCCTTTTGGTGCAACCATAAAAACATCTAAATCTTTTCTTGCTTTAATTAAATCGTAATGAACATTTAATCCATGTGCAAATGCAATACTTGTTCCTTCTCTTACTCTTTGTTCAATATGATTTTTATAAATTTCTGCTTGTAATTCATCTGGTGTTAAAATCATTACAACATCGGCCCAAGCTGCGGCATCTGACAAGTTCATTACCTTTAAACCTTTAGACTCAGCTTTTGCTGCACTTGATGATCCTTCTCTTAAAGCAACAACAATTTCTTGAACTCCACTATCTTTTAAATTCAAAGCATGTGCATGACCTTGGCTACCATAACCAAAGATAGCAACCTTTTTACTTTTAATTAAATCTACATCTGCATCTTTTTCATAAAACATTTTCATTTCATTTCTCCTTTTAAATTAATTGAATATTTGAGCACCTCTTGTCATGGCCACAGCCCCAGTTCTAGAAGTACTTACAAGTCCTAAAGGCTTTAATTTTTTGTTCATAATATCTATCTCTCTTCTAAGTGCAGTAATCTGAATAACTGCTGATGATTTTGTTTCATCTAGTATTACGGGATTAAATTTTTTACAAGTATTTAAACATTTCTCAATTTTGCTTTTTTTACCAACAACTTTAAATAACGCCATTTCCTTAAATATTACATTCTTATCTTCTCTTTTAAACTCAGCAACCTTATGAACTGGAACTAATTTAGTTAATTGTAGTCTAATTTGCTCAATTACTTGTGGAGTTCCAGTGGTTACAATTGTTATTCTTGAAATATTTTTTATCGCATCAACCTCAGCCACTGCTAAAGATTCTATATTGTAACCTCTTCCTGAAAATAGACCAACAACTCTTGCTAAAACACCAGCTTCATTATCTACCCAAACAACAAAGATATATGTATCTGATTTTTGTTTTTTTGTAGGGACACTATAAGCTGATTTTGATTTTGGCATTAAATTAAACTAAGGCTTTGCCTTTTCCTTTGATTTTATTCTCTTCTTGATCATTTGGACCTAAGATCATTTGATTATGTGGTTTACCTGATGGGATCATTGGGAAACAATTCTCATTTGGATCAACATGACAATCAAAAATTACTGGACCATCATAATCAATCATTTCCTGAATTTTTTCATCTAGATCTAAAGGATTAACTGCTTTAATACCTTTACATCCATAAGCTTCTGCCATTTTCATAAAATCAGGCAAAGCCTCTGAATAACTCTCTGAATAATTTTTTTCGTGTAAAAGCTCCTGCCACTGCCTTACCATTCCCATATACTGATTATTAAGAATAAAAATCTTTATGGGTAAATTATACTGAATAGCAGTAGACATTTCTTGCATAGTCATCAAAACTGATGCCTCTCCAGCAATATCTACTACTAATTTTTCTGGATGAGCGATTTGAACACCAACAGCAGCTGGCAATCCGTACCCCATTGTGCCCAACCCTCCAGATGTCATCCATCTATTTGGTTTATTAAACTTATAGTGTTGAGCAGCCCACATTTGGTGTTGGCCAACTTCTGTCGTCACATAAGTATCTTTATTTTTAGTTAATTCATAAAGTCTTTGAACAGCATGCTGTGGTTTAATAGTCTCATCGCTATTAATAAAATTCAGCGAGTCTTTTTTTCTCCATTTTTCAATCTGTTCCCACCACTTTGCAATATTTGATTTATTTGATTTACCATTACCATTTTTACTTTTAACTATTGTTTTATTTATTCTATTTAAAACACTTGAAACATCTCCAACAATAGCAAGATCAACTTTAATAATTTTATTAATAGATGAAGGGTCTATATCAATATGAACTTTTTTAGATTTCGGTGAAAACTCATCAATTTTACCTGTGATACGATCATCAAATCTTGCTCCAATATTTATTAATAAATCACAATCATGCATAGCATTATTTGCTTCATAAGTACCATGCATTCCAAGCATTCCTAAAAATTGATTATCATCACCAGGAAAAGCTCCAAGTCCTTGCAGAGTAGAAGTTATTGGAAACCCAGTTAAACTGGCTAATTCTCTAAGGGCTTCACTTGCCTTTGGACCAGAGTTAATAACTCCTCCACCAGAATATATGACTGGCTTCCTAGCTTTATTAATTAATTTGATTAATTCATCAATATCATTTTTAGAAAATTTATTTTGGAGTTTACCATTTAATTTTTTTTCTATTTTTAGATTTTTATATTTTGCTTTTGCAAACTGAATATCTTTTGGAATATCTACTAATACTGGTCCTGGTCTTCCAGTAGTAGCAACTCTAAATGCTTCATGCATAACATTAGATAGATCGTTAATATCTTTAATCAACCAGTTATGCTTAGTACATGGTCTTGTGATACCAGTAGTATCACATTCTTGAAACGCATCAGTTCCTATTAAATGAGTTGGTACTTGACCCGAAATACAAACAAGAGGAACTGAATCCATATATGCATCAGTTAATGCAGTCACTACATTTGTTGCACCAGGGCCTGATGTTACTAGAACAACGCCTGGTTTACCTGATGATCTTGCATAACCCTCAGCTGCATGGCCAGCACCCTGCTCATGTCTAACTAAAATATGTTTGATTGAAGGGTGATTTTTTAGCTCATCATAAATTGGCAAAACTGCACCGCCAGGATATCCAAAAATATGTTCTACCTTTTGATCTTCAAGGCACTTAAAAACAATTTCTGCTCCCGTGTATAATTTTGGCATTATGCAATCTAGCTGAAGTTGTACTGATTGGTCAAGTTTTAGAATGAATTATTTAATTTTTTTTAAAAACTTATTAACGTCTTGTGGCATTAATTTTAACCAACTCTGCATGTTTCCTCTAGCCCAGGTACTTTGCCTTTTAGCGTATTGTCTAGTCTTTATTGATATTTTTTCACTTATTTCACTTAATTTTTTTTTGTTTCTTAAAAATTCTTTTATTTCACTTATGCCTATGGCTTTATTAACGCTCTTATCTTTTTTAACATTTAGTTTAATAAACCTTTTTACTTCAGAAATTGCGCTACTTTTAAGCATTTCATCCGTTCTATTAGCAATCCTCATAATTAAATCTTTTCGAGGATAATCAATGTATATTTTGTAAAATTCTTCATCTTTGAAACTAGATTTAGTGCCTTCAAACCATTCATGAAGAGATTTTTTTGTAAACAACTTTACTTCATATGCTCTTATTGATCTTTGAACATCAGTTGGATTAATATTTTTTTTATAACTTGAGTCTAATTTTAGAAGTTTCTGGTAAAATTTTTTTTGTCCTAAGTCTTTATGTAATTTTCTTATTTTATTTCTAAATCGAATTGGAATATTTGGTATTTTCACCAAACCATCGGTTAATGATTTAAAATATAATCCTGTACCTCCAACTAGAATAGGTATTTTTTTTCTTTTTCTTATATCTATTATTTTCTTAATTGAAAGTTTTAACCAGTCACCTGTTGAAAAATTTTTTTTAACATCATGAAAACCATAAAGATGATGTTTTATCTTTTGAAAATTTTTTGGATCTGGTCGTGCAGATAAAACCTTTAGTTGTTTATAAACTTGCATACTGTCTGCATTTATAATTTCTCCTTTTATTTTTTTGGCAAGTTTAATTGCAAAATGAGACTTTCCTGAAGCTGTCGGTCCAGAAATTAAAACAATCTTGGATTTAAAATCCATTATTATTTTAGTTTAACTCCAAGATATCTTCGTTGATTTTGGTTGTTATATGTTACTAATAAAATTGTTTTTTGATTTGAGCTAATAACTTGTTGTGCAACTTTCTTTAAGTCATCAATTGACCTAATCTTTTTCTTTTGAGCTTCGGTAATGACATGATTAACCGCTAAAGTAGTATTTTTTAAGGGACTATCATCCTCAATTTTTGTTACTACTACCCCTTTAATTTGATTAGGTAGTTTTCTAATTTTGACATCCTCACTAGTTAATAATCTTACAGTTATTTTTAAATTATCTATTTCTGAAGTTTGTTTTTCAACTGGTTCTTTTTTCTTTTTACTAACCTTAAAATCATCAGATGTTTCTAATCTTCCTAACAAGACATTTTTTGTTAATTCTCTTTGGTTTCTCCAAATTTTAACTTTAACATTTTTGCCAACTTTTGTTTTTGCAACAATTGCTGGTAATTCCTTCATTTGATTTATTTTTTCACCGTTAAATTCTAAAATTATATCTCCTGCTTTGATTCCAGCTTTTTCAGATGGGCTATTTTCTGCTACACTTGCAACTAATGCACCTCGAGGTTCATCTAATTTTTCAACTTCTGCTATTTCCTCAGTTACATCTTGAATTCTAACCCCAAGCCATCCTCTTTTTGTCTCTCCAAATTCTATTAATTGATCAATTACAATTTTTGCGCTGTTTGCAGGAATTGAAAAACCAATTCCGATTGAACCATTTCTACCAAGTATTGCTGTATTAATTCCAATTACATCACCATTCATATCAAATAATGGCCCACCTGAATTTCCAGAATTAATTGATGCATCTGTTTGAATGTAATCTTCATATCTAGATAATCCAATTGACCTATTTCTTGCTGAAATAATTCCTGAAGTGACTGTTCCACCTAATCCAAATGGGTTTCCTATAGCAATAACCCAATCACCTATTCTTGCTTTGTCTGAATCTCCAAACGCAACAGGAGTAAATTTGTCTTTTGTTTCTAATTGCAGAACTGCAATATCTGATAATGGATCAGCACCTACAACTTTGGCTTTATATTCCTCGTCGCCATTCACTCTTACAATAATGTCCTCAGCATCTTGAATTACGTGATTATTTGTAACAACTATTCCTTTTTCATCAATTATAAACCCGGATCCAAGAGCTGACGATTTTCTTTCTTGAGGTGTTCCGAATTCTTTGAACATGTCTTCAAAAGGTGATCCTGGAGGAAATTGAAATGGAAATGGGTTAGTGTTTGTAACTACAGTTTGAGTAGTTGAAATATTTACTACTGATGGCATTAATCTTTCAGCAAGGTCGGCAAAAGATGCAGGCACCGATTTTGAATTTGATAATGTTGAAACACTAAAAGTAAAAAATACCGCTAAGAGTAAAAATTTAATTTTTTTCATACTAACCCTTAATATAATAAATAATTATAAATCCTATAATTGCAAATATTAGTCCACCTGATCTAAGTTGACTATCACCTACAAGTTCTAACTTTTTTAACATACTTTTCATTTTTGATGGAAATATGGCATACAAAATTCCCTCTATGAAAAGAAAGAGACCAAATGCTATGATCAATTCCTTCATTTAATTAGGTTATTCAGATTTAGGTTTTATATTTCCAAAAAACTTAAAAAATTCACTATCTGGAGATAAAATCAAAGATGTATCTCCACCAATTAAAGCAGTTTCATATGCTTGCATTGCTCTATAGAAAGCAAAAAACTCAGGATCTCTTCCAAAGGCTTCAGCAAAGATTTTATTTCTTTCTCCATCACCTTCTCCTTTCATAATTTCAGAATCTTTATTTGCATCTGCTAAAATTATTGAAACTTCTTTGTCTGCCGTTGAAGTAATGGTTACTGCCATTTCGGCCCCTTTTGCTCTAAATTCCTTTGCTTCTCTTTCCCTTTCAGTTTGCATTCTTCTGTAGATAGCATCACTGTTTGCTTGTGGAAGGTCAGCTCTTTTAATTCGAACATCAACAATTTTAATTCCAAATTTTTGAGCTTCTGTGTTCACTCCTTCTTGAATTAAAGCCATCTGTTTAGATCTATCTTTTGATAATAAAGTTTGTAATTCTTGTTGTCCTAGAACATTTCTAATTCTTGAATTAATAATTGTTGCTAGTCTAGATCTTGCAACCCTTTCATTTCCAACTGAAATATAAAATTTTAGAGGATCTATAATTTGAAATCTTGCAAAAGCATCAACAATTAATCTTTTTTGATCAGATGCGATAACTTCAGCTGGTGGTGTATCAAGATTTAAAATTCTACTATCTAAAAAAACAACATTTTGAATGAAAGGTAATTTAAAATTTAAACCTGGTTCAATTATGATCTTTTTAGGATCACCAAACTGAAGAACAATTGCCTGGTTAACCTCTTTAACAATAAATACCGAAAAGAAAACTAAAGCTCCTAAGACAGCAATTATTGGAAGTAATATTTTTTGTGCTTTCATTTAATTAGTCGCTTTCTTCTTATTTAATTCTGGTAATGGAAGATAAGGAACAACTCCAGATCCTGCATTTTTCTCAATAATTACTTTTTCAATATCAGCTAAAACTTTCTCCATCGTTTCTAAATACATTCTTTCTTGCGTAACTTCTTTTGCTTTATCGTATTCATTGAAAATTGACACAAATCTACTTGCTTCACCTTCAGCTTTAGCTACAACTTGCTTTTTATAGGCTTCGGCTGCTTGTAGTATTTTTTGTGCTTCCCCTCTAGCTCTTGGGATAACATCATTTGCATAAGCCTCAGCTTCGTTTTTTGATCTTTCCATATCAGCTCTTGCAGCCTGTACATCTCTAAATGCATCAATAACTTGATCTGGTGGATCTGCTTTTTGCGTTTGAACTTGTGTAATTTGAATTCCACTATTGTATTCGTCTAAAATAGCTTGAATAATATCTTGTGTTTCAACTTCAATTTTGGCTCTGCCTTCAGTTAAAATTGGTTGAATATCGCTTTTAGCAATGACTTCTCTCATAGCAGTTTCCGCTGCAGCTTTTACAGTTCCCTCAGGATCTTGAATTTCAAATAAAAATTTGCCAGCATCTTTGATTACCCAAAATACTGAAAAATCGATGTTTACAATATTTTCATCGCCTGTTAGCATTAAACTTTCTTGAGGAACATCAGCAACTCCCCCACCTGTGGAAAAACCACTATCTCTCTCGGATCTAAAACCTATATCCATTCTATTTACTTTAGTTACTTTTGGAGTTTCAACTGTCTCTACCGGGAAAGGGATGTGATAGTTAAGTCCCGGCTGAGTTGTTTTTACAAATTTTCCAAATCTTAAAACTACACCCTGTTCATCCGGTAACACTCTATATAATCCACTGGCAAGCCACACAAAAAGTAAAATAAGCATTATTAATCCGATTGGTTTTCTACCTGATTTACTTCCACCAGGTAAAAATTTATTTATTTTACTTTGTATATCTCTGATTATTGCATCAATGTCTGGTGGTGTTGGTCCTCTTCCAGAGCCATTTCCTCCTCCACCTGGAGATGAGCCCCACGGACTTCCACCTCTTCCTTTAAAATCGTCTGACATATGCCAAAGTATATAGTGTCTTTATTATAAAAAACAAGTAATGATAAAAATATGACTGATAAAAAGCCAGAACTAAGTGACGCAATGAAAAGGAAGATGGAACCTAAAAAATTTACAAAAAATCCAATTCTTGGAACTAAATTCACAATCGCAATTTCCAGCGCAAAAGGAGGGGTAGGTAAATCTACATTTGCAACGAATCTTGCATTAGCTTTAAAACAAGTTGGTTGCAAAGTAGGTTTACTGGATGCTGATATTTATGGTCCATCCATTCCAAAAATGTTCGACATAAATGAAAAACCTAAAAGTGATGGTCAAAAACTTGAACCAATCACTAAATATGACATTCAGTGTATGTCAATTGGATTTTTAGCAGACCAACAAACTCCAATGATATGGCGTGGTCCTATGGTAACGAGTGCAATTAAAACATTCACCCAAAAAGTGAACTGGAAAGATTTAGATTTTATAATCGTTGATATGCCTCCAGGAACTGGTGACACTCAATTAACTTTTTCACAAGAAATTAAAATGGATGGTGCAATAATTGTCTCTACTCCTCAAGAAGTAGCTTTATTAGACGTTAAAAGAGGAATTAAAATGTTTGATAAGCTTGGAGTTAAAATTTTAGGTTTGGTTGATAATATGAGTTACTTTACTGGAGATGATGGCAAGAAGTATAAAATTTTTGGTGAAGGAGGAGTAAAAAAAACGGCTGAAGAGTTTCAAAAAGAATTTTTAGGGGAAATACCTATTAACCCTGAAGTTGGAAAAAGTGGTGATGAAGGAAAGCCAATTGTCGAGGCTAATCCTGAACATGAAATTTCAAAAATTTATTTGGATTTTGCAAATAAAATTAAATCAACCTATCTTTAAGATCAAAAGCAATCATTAATTCGTTCCATTCTCTTTTAGAAAGTCCTGAACTATCGTTATCAACATTTTCTCCTTTAATAAGTTTTTGAATAATTGCTTTTCCTTTTGCAGAAACCTCTGTTCCACCTACTCTATAATCCATAAATGCATCATAAGTAATAGGAACCCATTTTTTTACAGTATCTAACATTATATCTGCATAAACTCTAATTTCATATTGGGCGTGACTGTCAGCTCTAAGTCTTAAAAAATTCATTAAATTTAATAGATCAGTTTTCCAGTACCACTGTGTATAAGTATTCAAGGTTAGGTTCATTCTAGCAAGTTCTCTTGCTAAACCTTTTTTATTTTCATCTATTGTTGAACCATCAAATCTTTCATTCAACATAGTTTCATAATTATCATATGTTCTTTCAGCATCATTCTTTAAAAGCTCTAAAACCTCCTTAGCTTGTTCGCCTTCCAAAACATCTCCTCTACCTTGACGATTACTAGTAGATTGAGCTGCTAAATTATCAGAAGATGGTAAATAAAATTCTTTATCTAAAATTGAATATCTCGCAGAGTACTCATTTACATTTGCAGTTCTGTGTCTAATCCATTGACGTGCAATGAAAATTGGTAATTTGATATGATATTTTATTTCACACATTTCAAATGGCGTGCTATGCCAATGTCTCATTAAATATTTTATTAAACCTTTATCGGTAGAGACTTGCTTAGTTCCTTTTCCATAAGAAACTCTGGCTGATTGCACAATTGAGGTATCATCACCCATGTAATCAATTACTCTTACAAATCCATGATCTAGAGCTGGAATTGCTTCATAAAGTATGTTTTCTAGTTCAGGGGCAGTGACCCTTTTAGTCTGATTGCTCTGAGATTGTTGATTTTTTATTTCGTCTGCTTGTTCTTTTGTTAATTTCATGATTGTTATTGAATCTGTTGTAATTCCTTTTATATTAATAATGTTGGTTTTCCAACTACGACGATAAACGAATTTCGTAATAACCATTGCGGACGTGGGGGCAGTACCCACCACCTCCACCATTACAACTTATGGGGGTGAACTAGAATCGACGGATGACTAAAAGCTATTCTTTCGTTCGGGATTGTTCCACCGTAACGGGCTAATTTATAATTGCTAACGAAAGTTACGCACTTGCTGCCTAATTAACTTTGTTAATTAAGTAGACGGGGTCCGGGGCACCTGGCAACAGAACGCCCCTTTCCAAAGGTTTCCTTTGTCCCCAGTCAATTTCCAAAAGGAATTTACATTGAAATTACATTGAAGTGTTTCAAAAAATCTTTATTTTCTGTTAGTATTTAAATTATAGGGGTAACAGAACGCCCCTATAAAAAAAATAATCATTACAACTCAATAGTTTTTTAATTATAAAAATAAAAAAAGAACTATGTACCGATTATGTGCCAACTAAGTATATAGATTACGAAATTCACTTTATTAGAAGATATATGAAGAGTAGAATTTAATTAGATTTAAGTTCTATTTTTTCTATTTCCCTTATTATTAGATCATTAATCATTTTGGCACCTTTTTGTGATGGATGATGGGAGTCAGAATAAAATATATCTTTATCGTCATGAGTCACGCATCTATATTTAAATTTTGTGTTACAAAATAATTTATCAGGATAAACTCTATAAACATTCTCATTTTTTATTGAATCAAATAATTCAAAACTTGCTTTATTTCTATTTTGATAAACTTTGTAAGAAGTAGTAATAAAATCCTCTTTTTTTGATAATCCTATTCTAGTTTTAGAAATTGATTTTAAAATGATATTTAACTTTCTTGGAACATTCCAACCAACTTCAGGAATAGGATAAACAAATATCACTTTATTATTACTTAAAAGTTCTGATACTTCATTTATGAATGAATTTTGAATAGAATCATAATCTCCTAGAGAAACATATTCATGTGGAAAAATATCATTTCCTGGGCATTCACCCCCTTCTTTATTATTAAAGCAACGACCAGTTAAAAATAGTTGAAATCTTCCGCCAAAAATAAGAATCGAGTTTTTGTCTTGTAAAATAGTTTTTTTAACTTTTTGAAAATAATCATTATTACAATTTTTATCATTTTTTTTTTGTGCTTTTTTATCTAAATAAAATCCAGGAAAATACAAACATCCATTTAAAGTATAAGAAATAAACTGATAATCTTTTTTAGTAATTCTATTTTTTAAATCAAATATTAATCTGCCCATATGACTATCTCCTATAACATAAATTTTTTTGTTTGAATTTTTATTGAATTTACATCCATCAATATTATTATGACATTCTTTATTTTCTAAGTTTTTTAATTTTTTCCAATTATTTCTCTCTGCTAAATCTTTACTTAGTATTTCTGGCATTCTATCTTTGTAACCATTTTTATTAATAACATTAAAATTTGTACTAAATAAAACAAAAATTGATGTTAAAATTAAAATAAATAAAAATCTAAACTTATATTTTTTATTCCTAAAGGTTTTTTCAATAAAATGGTAAGAAATAATTGATAAAATAATTATAATTAAAACAAGGAATATTTTTTTTTGATTATCATTCTTAGTAAATTCCATCAATCTATCAAATGCAAAAATAGGATAATGCCAAAGATATAAAGAGTATGAAATTAGACCAATACCTACAAATATCTTTGTGGAAAGTATTTTTGTTATCATTTCATTCTTATTTGAAAACCAAATGATTAAGCAAACCCCAATTATTGGGGATAATGTATAAAATGATGGATGAAACATTTTATCATTGAAAAATAAAATAGAATGTCCAATGATAAACAAACCAGTACTAGGCAGTATTAAATTAAGTGTTTTATTTTTACTTCTATGACCTAATGTAATTTCAAAATATGCTAAAATTGAACCTGCTATAAGTTCCCACATTCTTGTATGAAGAAAATAAAATGAAGCAGATGGATAATTTCTACTACTCCATTCTGCTAATCCTAAACTAATAAAAAAACCAAAGATTAAAATATGTATTAGATATTTTCTAAAATATTTAAATGAAATTAATAAAACAATTGGGAATAAAATATAGTATTGTTCCTCAATAGATAATGACCAAGTATGTAAAAATGGCATTAATAATCCACTTTCAGCACCATATTGTTGACCAGAATAGTGAAAATAAAAGTTAGAACTAAATCCAATTGAGTAAAGAATAGATTTTGAAAAATCTATAAAACTACTTGGTAACAAATACATCCAAGCAAATGGAAGAGATACAAGCATTACAAATAATAATGCTGGAAGTATTCGTCTTATTCGTCTTTCATAAAAATGTTTAAATGAAAATAAACCAGTGTTTACTAGTTCTTGTAAAATAATGGATGTAATTAAATAACCAGAAATGACAAAAAATATATCAACCCCAATAAATCCACCTTTAAAAGGTTGATGACCTAAAATCGTAATTTGAGTGTGATATAAAATGACAGCACAAACAGCGATTGCTCTTAAACCATCTATTTCTGGGCGATATGTAAGTTTCATTTACTAAATAAATGACTAATTAATTATTTTTTTAATTCTGCCTGCGCTGCTGCTAATTTAGCAATTGGTACTCTATACGGTGAACAAGAAACATAATTTAGACCAGCTTTAGAACAAAATTTAATACTTTTAGGATCACCACCATGTTCACCACAAATTCCTAATTTAAGTTTTTTATTTTGGCTTTTACCTTTTTCAACTGCAATCTCAACTAAATCTGCAACACCTTCATCTATTGATACAAAAGGATCAATTGAAAATATTTTATTTTCTATATAGTCATTTAGAAATTTTCCACTATCATCTCTACTAATACCAAAGGTTGTTTGAGTTAAATCATTAGTTCCAAAACTAAAAAACTCTGCATGTTTAGCAATTTCTTTAGCTTTAATTGCAGCTCTTGGTAATTCGATCATTGTTCCAACCATAAATTTAATTTTTACTTTGTGTTGTTTTTGAACTTTACTAGCAACTTTAATTACTAAATCTTTCATAATCTTGATTTCTGCTTCTGTAGAAACTAATGGGATCATTATTTCTGGAAAGGCTGACTTAATTTTTTTCTTTTGAAGTTCTGCTAAAGCTTCAAAAATAGCTCTACACTGCATTTCATATATTTCTGGAAAAGATATACCAAGTCTACACCCTCTATGGCCCAACATAGGATTTTGCTCATGTAGCTCCTCTATTCTTATTTCAATTTCCTTCACAGGTAAATTCACAACATTTGCTACTTCATTAATTTCTTTATTTGTACGAGGTAAAAATTCATGGAGTGGAGGATCTAGCAATCTAACAGTAACTGGAAGTCCACTCATAATTTTAAATATTTCTATAAAATCTTTTTTTTGATGTGGCAAAAGTTTATTAAGTGCTATTGATCTATCCTCTATAGTTTTTGATAAAATCATTTCTCTAACAGATAAAATTCTTTCTTCATCAAAAAACATATGCTCAGTTCTACATAAACCAATACCTTCTGCTCCAAAATCTTTAGCTGTTTTCGTATCCTTTGGTGTTTCTGAATTACTTCTAATATTTAATTTTCTAAAACTATCAGCCCATGACATTAACTTTGAAAAATCTCCTGAAATTTCTGGTTTAACTGTTGCTACGCTTCCCTGAATAATTCTACCTGTTGAACCATCAATAGTTATAATATCACCTTCTTTTATTTCTATTGATGAAGTTTTAAAAGTTTTACTTTCATAATTGATATCAATTTCACTAGACCCAGAAACACACGGCCGCCCCATTCCTCTTGCCACTACCGCTGCGTGGCTTGTCATTCCTCCTCTTGCAGTTAAAATCCCTTTAGCTGCATGCATTCCTTGTATATCTTCAGGAGAAGTTTCTACTCTTACTAAAATTGTATCTTGCATAATTGCTGTTAATCTTTCAGCTTCCTCTGAGGTAAAAACTACCTTGCCACTTGCCGCCCCAGGTGATGCTGGTAATCCATTTGCAATAACATTTATTGAATCTTTCTCATCTAAAGTAGGATGAAGCAAAGTGTCCAGTGAGTTAGGATCAATTCTTAAAACAGCCTCTTTTTTTGAAATTAAATTTTCTTTTACCATATCAACTGCTATCTTTACTGCTGACTTAGCGGTTCTTTTTCCTGATCTTGTTTGAAGCATCCACAATTGTTTATTCTCAACTGTAAACTCAACGTCTTGCATATCTTTATAATGTTTCTCTAACTTTTTTAAAATTTTATGAAGTTGTTTATATACGGTCGGCATAACTTCCTCCATTGACAGAGCTTTTGCTTTTGCTTTTATTCGTGCCTTTTTTGTTATGTGTTGAGGGGTTCTTGTTCCAGCTACTACATCTTCTCCCTGTGCATTAATTAAATATTCTCCATAGATTTCATTTAAACCATCGGAAGGATTTCTAGTAAAAACAACTCCTGTTGCACAGTCTTCTCCCATGTTTCCAAAAACCATTGATTGAACATTAACTGCTGTTCCCCATTCAGCTGAAATTTGATTTAATTTTCTGTAAACTTTTGCTCTGTTACTTTCCCATGACAAAAATACAGCACTAATTGCACCCAGTAATTGTTCATAAACATTTTGTGGAAAATCTTTTTTAGCTTTGTCTTTGACGGTTCTTTTAAAGTCTTCAATTAATCCATCCCAATCACTCTCATCAAGGTCAGTATCTAAAAGGACACCTTTAGTAAGTTTATAATTTTCAATTAGTTCCTCAAAATGATAACCTTCAACTCCCATAACTACATTGCCATACATTTGAATGAATCTTCTATAACTATCTTTTGCAAACCTCCCATTTGAAGTTTTTAAAGCTAACGCATTTACAGTTTTGTCATTTAAGCCAAGGTTTAAAATTGTATCCATCATCCCAGGCATTGATACTCTGGCACCGGATCTCACAGATAAAAGTAATGGATTTTTTAAATCTCCAAATTTTTTTCCAACTTCTTTTTCAATTATTTGTAACTCTCTTTTTATCTGATTGATTAGATTTTGATTTAATCTTTTTTTATCTTTATAAAACACTTCACAAACTTTTGTCGAAATTGTAAATCCAGGAGGAACTGGAAGGCCCATTTTCCCCATTTCAGAGAGGTTTGCTCCTTTGCCACCTAAAAAGTTTTTTGGATTTTTAATTTTTTTACTATCTTTAGATTTAAAATTTAAAATAAGTTTTTTCATTAGTGAGTATCGATTAGAGAAAAATTAACATAATTATCAAATGTTTTACATAACATTTGAATTAGTTCTAGTCTGTTTTTTTTTATAGTCGTATCCTCTTCATTTACTATGACATTGTCAAAAAAATCGAACACTACTTTTTTGGAGTCAGCTAAATAGGTTAAAGATTTCTCAAAATTCTCATCTTTATTGATGCTATTAAAATACTTACTTAATTCATTTATTTTTTTGAATAAGTTTTTTTCAAAATCTGTTCTAAAAATACCAGGATCAGTTGAATTTGATAGCTCAATTTTTTGATTTTTAAGTTCACTTTCGATAATATTCGAAGCTCTCTTATAGCTTGAAATTAAATCTATTCCATTTGGTTTTCTAATAATTTTATTTAGGCACTTAGCCTTTCCAAAAATAACGACTATATGATCTAAATTAAAAGAATTTGCTGACGCTTGAATTATATCACGACGGATTTTTTCTTCTTTCATGAAAAACTTTAATCTTTCCATTAAAAATTCTGATAATTCTTTTTGTAAAAATTTATTTTGAAATTCAAAGCCTTGATCGGCATATAAGCTTGATGAATAACTTATTAAGTCTCGAACTTTAAAATCTTTTTTATTTTGGACAATTATTCTAATTATGCCAAGTGCTAATCTTCTTAAAGCATAAGGATCTTTTGAGCTGGTTGGCTTCTGATTTATTCCAAAAAAACCTACTAGCGTGTCTATTTTATCAGCTAATGATAAAGCAATACTATATGGTTTTTTTGGTATTTTTGAGTCTGAACCTATTGGCAAGTATTGTTCGCTTATTGCAAGTGATACATCTTTTTCAAATCCTTGAGCCTCAGCAAAATAACCTCCCATGATACCTTGAAGTTCAGGAAATTCACCTACAAGCTCAGAGACTAGATCAACTTTACAAACTGAAGCTGATAATTCTACTTTTTCTTTACTTATCAATAGCTCATCTGATAGCATTCCTCCTAGTTTTCTCATACGTTGTACTTTGTCAAAATATGTGCCTAGTCCTTTAAAGTAATTCATAGATTTTAATTTTGAAACTTTTTTAACTAAATTTTGAGATTTATCTTTAAACCAAAAAAATTCAGCATCGCTTAATCTTGCTTCTACAACTCTTTCATTTCCTAATTTAATAAATCCTTTTTTATCTTGTTTATTTGTTACAACCAAAAATTCATTTGTAATATTTCCTTTGTTATCAAAAGTTGGGAAGTATTTTTGATAATTTTGCATAGTTATTATTAATATTTCTTTTGGAATATTTAAAAATTTTCTATCAAATTCACAAAGTAATACATTTGGTTGATCCGTTAAATCTACTACCTCATCAAGTAATTTGAGATTATTATCAATTCTAATATTTTTTTTAGTTAAAATTTCATTAAATTTTTTTTCAATCAAATTTTTTCTTAACTCTTGATCTATAGTAATATTTAGTTTTTTAAAAAAATTATTATAATCTTTAAAATTAGTAAAAATTTTTTTGTTTTCCTCAAATTCTTTGTCAATAAAAGTTGTGTTTAAAGAACTTAAATGATGAAAGTCAAAAATTAGTTTTTTTTTATCAAAAACAGCGAGTATTGACTTTAATGGTCTACCCCATTTTAAATTATAATTGCCCCATTTCATTGACTTTTTCCATTGAATCTTTTCTAATGTTTTGGGTATAAATTCCTCTAATAATTCATATGTATTAAGTCTTTTTAATTTGGTTTTAAAAAAATAAAACTCTTTCTTATCTACTGTTTTTTTATAAAGATCATTTTTAGAAATATTATTTGATCTTATAAATCCTTCTAACGCTATTTCAGAAGCATTTATATTGGGTCCTTTAATTTCTTCAGATTTTAAAACTACTTGTTTTTGTAGGTTCTCAAACAAAATTATTAATCTATTGGGAGTAGAAAAAGATGAGCCTTTTTTGAAAGAAATTAATCTATCATTGAAGAATTTATTGAAACTACCTAACAAATCTTCTCGTAGATTTTTTTGAAGAGATGAAGGTATTTCTTCACTAAATAACTCTAAGAAAAATTCTGACATTTAGCTTTGACTATCTAACCAAATTCCTGCAGCAGCTTTTGTGATATCTCGAATTCTTCCAATATATCCAGCTCTTTGAGCAACACTTATAGCACCTCTAGCATCTAAAATATTAAATACATGGCTTGCCTTCAAGCACTGATCGTATGCAGGTAATGAAATATTTTTTTCAACAAGAGATTTTGCTTCCATCTCGTGCATATCAAACATTTTAAATAAATTATCAATATTTGCATGCTCAAAATTATATGCTGAAAATTCTTTTTCTGCTTGATGAAAAACTTCTTGATACTTTACTCCCTCATCATTCCATAATAAATCGTAAACATTTTTTTGTTGTTGAGTGAACATGCAAATTCTCTCTAATCCATAAGTAATTTCAACTGAAACAGGTTTGCATTCAAAGCCTGCCATCTGTTGAAAATAGGTAAATTGTGTTATTTCCATTCCATCGCACCAAACTTCCCAACCTAAACCAGCCGCACCTAAAGTTGGGCTTTCCCAATCATCTTCAACAAATCTAACATCGTGTTCGTTATGATCGATACCGATAACTGACAAGCTATTAAGGTATAATTTTTTAATATTTTCTGGTGACGGTTTAATTAAAACTTGAAATTGATAGTAATGTTGTAATCTATTGGGATTATCTCCATACCTTCCATCTGTTGGCCTTCTTGAGGGTTGAACATAAGCTGCTTTCCATGGTTTCGAACCAAGAGATCTAAGAGTTGTTGCTGGATGAAATGTACCCGCACCTACTTCCATGTCATAAGGTTGCAAGACAATACATCCTTTTTTGCTCCAAAATTTTTGAAGATTTAAAATCGTTTCTTGAAATGTTTGGATTTTTTGTTTTGGTTTTTTTATTTTAGAAACCATATCTTTGCCAAATCGACCTTTCATCCAAAATGTTTGCTAATTGATCTACTTGATTATTTGATGAAGAAAGTTTTTGACTTAACCAACCTTTTGTTTTTTCAAATTTTTTAATTACTACTTCGTCTCCAAATTTTTCTTTTAAAATTTCATGTGCGTTACCAATTCCATCTATTAATCCTAAATCTTTTGCCTTACTACCCGACCAAAACTCTCCTGAAAAAAGTTCAACTCCAGATTTATCTAGTTTTGAACCTCTACTTTTTTCTACAACATCAATAAAATCTTTGTGTAAATCAAGTTGGATTTTTTTTAGTCTTTCAATATCTTCATTTTTTTCATCAAGAAATGGGTCTAATGTACTTTTGTTTTTTCCTGCAGTATGAACTCTTCTCTCAACACCGATTTTTTTTATTAATTCAGTAAAACCAAATGAGGAATAGATTACTCCTATTGATCCAATTATTGAACTTGAATTTGCATAAATTTCATCGCCTGCACAAGAAATTAAATAACCGCCGGAAGCAGCTACATCTTCCGCAAACACAATAACTTTTTTTTTATTTTTTTTTGCTACTTGCCTAATAAAACTATAAATTAAATGTGACTGCACAGGTGAACCACCAGGTGAATTTACTGTAATAGCAACAGTAGAAGCTTTTTTAAGAGAAAATGCCTTTTTTATAAGCTCTTCTTGACCCGCAAAGTCAATCCCTTGTTTAAATTTTCCAGCATTCCCAATAACTCCACTCAATTTTAGGTGGGCTACTATCTTTTTCTTTTTAAAAAAAGAGAACATTTTTATTCCTTATAGAATTATTAATTGATTATAAAGTAACTTATAATTGAAGAAAATGGTGCGTCAATTGATAAGTAATATATAAAACTTAACTATATTAACTTAATAAAATTATGGGAACAGTAATACAACTTAAAAATCAAATAAATGACTCTTATTTTCAACTCAAAGAATCAGTTGAAGATAAACTGGTATTAACTGAGGAAAAAATAAAATTAAAACTAAATAGTGAGGTGGGGTTAGTCCAAAAAATGACTGACTATCATATTAAAACTGGTGGAAAAAGATTAAGAGCTTTATTAACACTTGGTGCAGCAAATTTATGTGGGTATTCAAAAGGATCAAGAGATGTAAATTTAGCAGCCTGTGTTGAGTTGATACATAGCGCAACGTTGATGCATGACGATGTGATTGATGAGGGGATTATAAGGAGAGGTAAAGAAACTTTAAATGAAATTTGGGGGAATCAATCCTCGGTTTTAATAGGTGATTATTTACTAAGTAGATGTTTTGAAATGATGGTAGAAGATGGAAATTTAGAAGTCTTAAAATTATTGTCCTCTACATCATCTAAAATTGCTCAAGGAGAAGTTTTACAGCTTCAGCATAAAGGTGAAGTAGATATGCTTGAAGAAACATATTTAAAAATAATATCAGCAAAAACAGCTGAGTTATTTGCTGCATCAACAAAAGTTGGAGCGATATTATCAAATGTAGATAACAAAAAAAAAGATGCTTTAGAATTTTATGGAAGAAATCTTGGACTTACTTTTCAAATTGCTGATGATACACTTGATTATAATTCAGAACTTAAAATGTTCGGAAAAACAGTTGGACAAGATTTTTTTGAGGGAAAAATTACTTTACCAATAATTTTACTTTTTCAAAAATTGGATTTAATCGAAAAAGAAAATTTGAAGAAAATTTTTAGAAGAGAAATAAGAGATAAAGATGATTTTGAAAAAACAATTTCTTTAATCAAAAAATATAAAATTATTGAAGAATGTTACCAAAAAGCTCAGCACTATATTAATCTTGCTTCAAATGCTTTAACAGTTTTTGAGGAATCAAAAGATAAAAATATTTTTAAAAATCTAACATCTTTTAGTTTATCTAGAAATTTCTAGGGACTCAAAAGTGATTGTGTCCAAATTCCATTATTATCTTTCGAATACTTAAGTCTTTCATGTATTCTGCTATTACCATCAAGCCAAAATTCAATTGTTAAAGGTGATAAATTCCAACCAGACCAGTGTGAAGGTCTTGGAACATTATTTTGGTCATCAAATTTTTTTTTATAGTCCTCTATTGAATTTATTAATTCATCTCTACTACTCAAAACTTTACTTTGTTTGGAGGCCCAAGCTCCTATTCTACTTTCATAGCCCCTTGAATTATAATATTGATCAGCGACTTTATCAGATACTGATGATACTGATCCGCTAATTCTTACTTGTCTTAGAAGACTTTTCCAATGAAAACACATAGATGCATTAGGGTTTTCTTTTAACTCAACACCTTTTTGACTATTTAAATTTGTATAAAAAACAAATCCATTTTCATTAAAGTCTTTAAGCAAAACCATTCTTACAGAGGGCAAATTTTTCTTATTAGATGTTGCTAACGCAACTGCATTTGGATCATTAGGCTCAGTTTTTTTAGCCTCATCCATCCATACTTTGAATAACTGCATTGGATCTTTCAGATCTAAAAAACAACTATTCAGCCCAAGTGAGTTTTTTTGATTCATAATTTAAACAAAATAATCTATATAATATAAATAATGTCATTTAATACATTTGGAAAGCTATTTCGTTTTACTACTTGGGGAGAGTCTCATGGTCCAGCGATAGGTTGTATCGTAGATGGGTGCCCACCAAATATCTACTTAAAAGAGCAAGATATTCAAAAAGAATTAGACAAAAGAAAACCAGGACAATCTAAATTTACAACTCAAAGAAAAGAAGACGATAAAGTCCAGATATTATCTGGTGTCTTCGAGGGAAAAACTACTGGAACACCCATATCTATGATTATTTATAACAAAGATATGAGATCAAAAGATTATGGAAATATTAAAGATAAATTTAGACCAGGACACGCAGATCTTACTTATTTCAAAAAATATGGAATAAGAGACTATAGAGGAGGAGGAAGATCTTCTGCTAGAGAAACTGCTTCAAGAGTTGCAGCTGGTGCAATTGCCAAAATAGTTTTACAAAAAAAATTGGGAAAAAAATTTCAAGTAATTGCCGCTGTCACTCAATTAGGAATATTAGGTTGTGATACTAATGAGTGGAATGATAAAATAATCACTAAAAATCCTTTTTTCTGCCCTGATAAATCAATGATAAAAATTTGGGAAAAATATTTGCTAGGTGTTAGAAAATCTGGATCTTCATGTGGGGCAACAATTGAAATAAGAGCAAGAGGTGTACCTGCTGGACTTGGTGCTCCAATTTACTCAAAATTAGACTCTGACATAACTTCAAGTTTAATGAGTATAAATGCTGTTAAAGGAGTAAACATTGGCTCTGGAATGAACTCGGCACAATTAAGTGGTGAACAAAATTCAGATGAAATTTCTCAAAAAGGTAAAAAATTAAAATTCAAAAGTAATAATGCAGGTGGAATTTTAGGAGGTATATCCAGTGGCCAAGAAATTATTGCATCTTTTGCAGTAAAACCTACATCTTCAATTTTAACAACCAGAAAAACAATTAATAAATTTGGAAAAAATACCACTATTTCAGTTAGAGGAAGACATGACCCATGTGTTGGAATTAGAGCAGTTCCAGTTGGAGAAGCAATGATGAATTGTGTTTTATTAGATCACTATCTGATGAACAAAGCACAATGTAGCTAGTGCTAATTTTTTACAACCTTTATAGAGTCTTTTGTAAATAAGATATCCAATATTTTTTTTGAGATTTGTGATGAGCTCAAACCTGCTAATTCATACATATTTTTTGGAGTATCTTGATCAATAAAAGCATCAGGTAATGTCATTGATCGAAACTTTAACCCTTTATCAAATACACCTTTTTCAGCCAATAAATTCTTAACATGAGAACCAAAACCACCAATTGATCCTTCTTCAATAGTAATCATAACTTCATGTTCGCGAGCACACTTTAAAATAAGCTCTTGATCCAAAGGTTTTGCAAATCTGGCATCAATAATTGTCGTTGAAACACCTTTGTTCTTTAGTTCCTGAGCTGCTAATTTACATTCATCAAGTCTTGTTCCCAAACTTAAAATGCAAGCTTGTTTACCCTCTTGAATAATTCTTTCTTTACCTATCTCAATTTTTTCGTCAATCGAAGGTAATTCAAGACCAATGCCATTTCCTCTTGGATATCTAATTGCGCAAGGTTTATCATTTATATCTACTGATGTATTAATCATTTTTACTAATTCTGCTTCATCGCTTGCAGCCATTACAATAAAATTTGGTAGTGTTGATAAGTAAGTAATATCAAATGAACCTGCATGTGTAGATCCATCTGCACCTACTAATCCTGCTCTATCTATTGCAAATCTTACTGGCAGACTTTGTATCGCGACATCATGAACGACTTGATCATATGCTCTTTGTAAAAAAGTGGAGTAAATTGCAGCATAGGGCTTATACCCTTCAGTAGCTAAACCAGCAGAAAAAGTTACAGCATGCTGTTCTGCAATTCCGACGTCAAACATTCTTTTTGGAAATTCTTTTCCAAAAATATCCATTCCCGTTCCACCAGGCATCGCAGCTGTTATTCCAACAATTTTGCTATCTATTTGAGCATGTTTCACTAACGTATTAGCAAAAACTTTTGTATAAGCTGGTAGATTGCTTATACTTTTTATCTGTTCTCCTGTTTCAACATTAAATTTTGAAACACCATGATAATTGTCTGTAGCTTTTTCTGCATAAGAATACCCTTTACCTTTTTGCGTTTTGATATGTATCATTATTGGGCCTTCATGTTTTGAGTCTCTTGCATTTTTTAAAATTGGTATCAAATCATTTAAGTCATGACCATCAATTGGACCAGCGTAGTAAAAACCTAATGAGCTAAATAAAGTACCACCAGTGACTGCTGATCTTAAAAAATCTTCTGCTTTCCCAGCTTTTGCACTAAATCTCTTTGAAAAGGCGGATGTAATAAGTTTTAATGTTTCTCGAAGACTAAAATAAATTTTTCCTGTAAATAATTTTGCTAAATATGTCCTCATAGCACCCACCGGCTTAGCAATAGACATATCGTTATCATTTAAAATAACGATCATTTTTGTTTTAGAAGCCCCTGCATTATTCATAGCCTCATAAGCCATACCGGCACTAATTGCGCCATCTCCAATTACAGCTATTACATTGGAGGTTTTATTAGCTAATTTATTTGCTTCTGCAATTCCTAATGCAGAAGATATAGAGGTTGAACTGTGTGCTGCACCAAATGGATCATACTCACTTTCTGTTCTTTTTGTAAAACCTGATAATCCATTACCTTGTCTTAACGTTCTAATTTTGTTTTTTCTACCAGTGATGATTTTATGTGGATAAGATTGATGACCAACATCCCATATTAATTTATCATTTGGAGTATCAAAAACATAGTGTAAAGCAACTGTCAACTCAACAACACCTAAACCAGCACCAAGGTGTCCTCCAGTTTCAGAAACTGCACTGATCATTTCTTTTCTAACTTCATCAGAAACTTTTTGTAAATCTTTTTCTGAGATTTTTCTTAAATCAGATGGAAAATTTATATTATCTAAAAATTTATAATTTTGTGTCATCTATCTCTTTTTAAAATATACTCTAATGTATCTTTTATATTTTTTGATTTTGAACCATATATTTTTAAAGTTTTATTAGTATCAATAATTATCCTATCACAATATTTAACTGCATTATTATATCCCATTAAACTTATAAGTGTCGCTTTTCCTTTTTTTTGATCTTTTCCAGTTTGTTTTCCAGCATTTTTGGAATTACCATGAAAATCTATCAAATCATCAGCTATTTGAAACAAAAGACCAATTTTAGAGCCTAAATTTTCAAAGAATTTGATTTCTTGATTATCTTTTTTTTTGATTAATGCTGGGGCAGCACAACAGAAACTAAATAATTTACCAGTTTTTTTAATTTCCATATCTATAATTTTCTTTTTAGATATTTTTCTTTTTTCATAACTAAGATCCAAGTATTGACCGCCTGCTACCCCCAAATGACCAGAACACTCTGATAATTTTTTTATTAATTCAATTTTAATTTTATCACCAATCTTTAACTTGGAGCTTGTTAAAATTTCACATGCTATTGTTTGTAGAGAATTTCCAGCTAATATTGCAGTAGACTCTCCAAATTTAATATGAGTTGATGGCTTTCCTCTTCTAATTTTATCGTCATCCATACATGGTAAATCATCATGAATAAGAGTATATGCATGAACACACTCAACCGCTGCTCCAATTGCTATTAAAGTTTTATAATCAATAGACATCATTGAACCAATATCAATTAAAATTTTGGATCTAATCTTTTTTCCCCCAGGAAATAAACCATACTTCATAGCTAAAATTAATTTAGAATTGTCCTGTTTATTAAGAAAATCTTTTAAAAAAATATTTGTATCTTTTGCAATCTTATTAAGCTGGCTCTTCATTTCTTTTTAATAATTTCTCTAACTTTTTTATTTGTTTCATCACTTATTGATTTGAAATTTTTATTAAATTCTTTTTCAATAATCTTATTTAATTTTAACAATTGTTGATAGCTTTCAATTGAATTATTTAGATCTTTTTCATTTTCTAAAGACTCTATTATTTGATTTGCTTGATCTGTTAGTTCCTCAAGTGAGCTTGAGATATTATCATGTGGTAAATTTTTATCTTTCATATAATAATTATTAATACATGAAAACTATTCAATCAAATATCAAAAAAGCAAAAAAATATTTAGATAATGACGATTGTATAGCTGTGCCAACCGAGACAGTATACGGATTAGCAGGTAATGCATATTCAAACAAAGCTGTAAAAAAAATATTTAAGCTTAAAAAAAGACCATCTAATAACCCCTTAATTATTCATTATTACAATATGAATGAACTTAAAAAAGATTGTAACATTAATGATAATTTTAAAAAGCTTTATAAGAGATTTTCCCCTGGGCCAATAACCTATGTACTTAGTTTCAAAAAAAATAGTAAAATTTCTAAATTTGCAACTAACAAACAAAAAAGTCTTGCTGTTCGATTTCCAAAACATTCTTTATTTAGAAAATTGCTTAAAAATTTAGATTATCCACTGGCTGCACCAAGTGCAAATATATCAACAAAATTAAGTTCAGTACAAGCTTCTGATGTTAAGGAAGAATTTGGATCAAAGATTAAATATATATTAAATGGAGGTAAATGTAATATAGGTGTTGAGTCAACTATCATTAATCTTACAAATAAACCAACACTGTTAAGGTTTGGAGGTCTTGAAATCTCTAAAATTGAAAAAATATTAAAGAAAAAGATTTCAATTAATATCAATTCAAAAAAAAAAATTGCACCAGGTCAATTCCCATTACACTATTCACCCGGAGTACCATTAAGAGTAAATGTAAAAAAATCTAAGTCAAATGAGGCTTTTGTTTTAATTAAAAAAAGAAATATTAATTCTAAAAATTATTATTATTTAAGTAAAAAGAAAAATCTTAATGAGGCTGCTAAAAATTTATATTCCATATTAAGAAAAATTAAAAAAGATGGTTATAAGATGATTGCAGTAGAAAAAATTCCAAATATTGGTATCGGCAAAACAATAAACGATAGATTAAATAGAGCTTCTAAATACTAGATGAAAAATTCAATTGAAGTGATTAATCTATCTAAATCATACAAATCAAAACAAGCTGTAAATAGTATAAATTTTAAAATAAACGAAGATGAAATTGTTGGCTTACTAGGTCCAAATGGTAGCGGTAAAACTACAACAATTGGAATGATACTAGGTTTATTAAAACCAACTAGTGGAAAAGTATTAATTAATGGAGTGGATATTGAAAAAAATAAAATTTCTCTACTCCATAAAATGAATTTTATTTCTCCATATATAGAGTTACCAAAAAAACTTAAAGTTAAGCAAAATTTAATTGTTTATGGCAAATTATATAATATCAAAAATTTAAATGAACAAATTGACTATCTGTCTGAGAAACTAAGATTAAATCAACTACTAAATAAAATCACAGGGGAACTATCTTCGGGTCAAAAAAATAGAGTTAGCTTAGCAAAAGCATTAATTAATGATCCTACAATACTTTTGCTAGATGAACCTACAGCATCTTTAGATCCTGAAACTGGCGATTTTATAAGAACATTTTTAGAAAATTATAAAAAAGAAAAAAAAATAGCAGTTTTACTAGCTTCACATAATATGGATGAAGTTAAAAGACTTTGTAGTTCTGTTTTGATGATGAAAGATGGTGATATTATTGATAGAGGTGCTCCAGACGATTTAATTAAAAAACACGGAAGAAAAAACCTCGAGGAAGTGTTTTTAGAACTTGTAAGAAATACAGATGAACTTAACTAGAGTTTATGGTCTTTTTTTAAGACACTTTTATTTAATCTCAAGATCATTTCCAAGAATATTGGACTTAATTTACTGGCCATCTATACAAATTACTTTATGGGGTTTTATTTCAAATTTTTTTGCAGAGCATAGTACCTATTATAACGGTGCAGTTGGAGTGATACTTTCATGTGCAATTCTTTATGATTTTTTATTTAGAACTAGCATAGGTTTTAATATGTTATTTTTAGAGGAAATATGGAGTAGAAACTTTACAAATCTTTTTATTGCGCCGATGAAGATTAGTGAAATTATTACATCGTTAGTTATCACAGCATTAATTAGAGCTTTAATAGGTTTGGTTCCTGCAATATTACTGACTTCTCCTATATTTGGAATTTCTTTATTGGACTTGGGTTTGCCATTAGCTTTTCTTTTTTTAAGTTTATATATTTTTGGAATTACACTTGGATTATTTGTATCAGCTGGTTTGTTAAGATTTGGACCATCATTTGAAAATATTGCATGGTCTACTATGTTCTTGTTAGCTCCTTTTGGATGTATTTATTATCCCGTTGAAATACTACCAGAAATTTTTCAATTAATAGCTTATGCCCTTCCACTAGTTTATATATTTGAGGAAACTAGAAATATACTTGTTAATCAATTAGTAAATTATGAAAATATTGTACAAGCAATTTGTTTAAACGCCTTATATCTAATTATAGCTATATCATTATTTTATTATTCTTTTGATAAAGCCAGAGATAAAGGCACACTAATTAATATTGGAGAATAAATAATTGGTGCGCCTGCTAGGAGTCGAACCCAGAACCTCCTGATCCGAAGTCAGGCGCTCTATCCAGTTGAGCTACAAGCGCATATAGTATTAATATTATATTTTATGGAAAAAAACATTAATTTTATTGTAGAAGATAGTGAAAACAATCTGAGGGTGGACGTAATAATAAATAAGCGTGAAGAGTTAATTAGTAGGACTAGAATTAAAAACTTAATCCTAAAAAATAAACTAAAATTAAATAATAAGGTTATAAAAAGCCCTTCAAAAAAAGTTGTTGCTGGTGATAAGTTAAGTCTTAATATTCCAGAACCTGAAGAAGCTTCTCTAAAGCCTTATGAATTTCAATTAGACATAGTTTATGAAGATGAAGATTTATTAGTAATTAATAAACCTGCTGGAATAATTATGCATCCTGGAGCTGGAAATTATGAAAAAACAATTGTTAATGCTTTAATAAATTATGATAAAGACTCTCTTTCAAATATTGGTAACGAACTTAGACCTGGTATAGTTCATAGAATAGATAAAAATACATCTGGATTAATTGTTGTCGCAAAAAATAATGAGACACATGAGAGTTTATCTAAACAATTTAGTGACCATTCTATAACAAGAGTTTATCAACTATTAATTTGGGGAAAACTTAGACCTTCCTCTGGTAAAATTGATACTTTCATAACTAGAAGCTCAAAAAATAGACAACTGATGGAGGTTAGTCGTTATAAGGGAAAGCGAGCAATAACAAATTATAAAACTATAAAAATCTTTGAAAATAACAAAACACCAACACTAAGTTTAATTGAATGTAAATTAGAGACCGGAAGAACTCATCAAATACGTGTTCACATGACTTATATGGGAAATAGCATAGTGGGAGATGATAAATATAAAAAAAGATATAAGAAGTTAAAAAATGTTGATACTGGAATAGAAAATTTAATTTCTAAATTGAAAAGACAATTCTTACATGCAAAAACAATAGGATTTGTTCATCCTAAAACAAATGAAGAAATGATTTTTTCCTCAAATTTGCCAAAAGAACTAAATAATTTATTAAAAATGCTTAAAAACACTGACAAATAAATCATTGAAAAATTATTATACTTAATTAAATAAATATTTTGATGAGCACAACATATAACAATAACCTGCCAGCCCTTACTAACGAGGGAGGCCTTTCAGCATATTTGGAACAAATTAAAAAATTTCCTATGCTTGCAGCTGAAGAAGAATATATGTTGGCAAAAAACTGGAAGACAACTGGAAATGTTAAAGCTGCAGAAAAATTAGTTACAAGCCATTTAAGATTAGTTGCTAAAATTGCAATGGGATACAAGGGATACGGTTTGCCTGTAAATGAAATGATATCTGAAGGGAATGTGGGTCTTATGCAAGCAGTGAAAAAATTTGAACCAGAAAAAGGTTTTAGGCTTGCAACTTATGCAATGTGGTGGATCAAAGCTTCTATCCAGGAATACATATTAAGATCATGGAGTTTAGTAAAAATTGGAACAACTACAGCACAAAAAAAATTATTTTTTAATTTAAAAAAAATTAAAAACCAAATAGCGCCTCAAACTGAAGGTGATTTAAGAAATGAACATGTAAACGAAATAGCTAATAAATTAGATGTGAGCAAAGAAGAAGTTGTTTCAATGAATAGAAGGCTTTCCGGAAAAGAGTTTTCTTTAAATGCTCAAGTTGGTGAAGATGGAGATGAATGGCAAGATTGGTTGGTAGATAAAGAATTAGACCATGATTTGAAATTTGCACATCAAGAAGAAATGGAACACAGAAAAGATTTATTAAAAAATTCGATTAAAGTATTAAATGATAGAGAAAAAGAAATTTTATACTCAAGAAGACTTAATGATGATCCTACTACATTAGAGGATTTAAGCAAAAAATACAAAATTAGTAGAGAAAGAGTTCGTCAAATTGAAAATAAAGCATTTGAAAAACTACAAAAACATATGCTTCTTTTGGCAAAATCTAAAAATCTATTACCAGTTAATTAAATATCAAAAGGATTTTCTACTAAGATAGTATCTTCTCTTTCTGGACTAGTAGAGACGCTTGATACTTTTGCACCAATAAAATCTTCCACAGCAAATATATAATTTTTTGCATTTTCTGGTAATGCATCCATATTTTTTATTCCGTTTGTTGAGGTTTTCCATCCTGGAAATGTTTTGTAAACTGGTTTTATTTTTAACTGGTCTTCAACTGCTGCAGGTAAATAGTCTATTTTTTTTTCATCAAGTTCATATTCGACACACATTTTAATTTCATCCAATTCGTCAAGAACATCTAATTTTGTCAGTGCTATCCCGTCAATACCAGAAATTTTTATCGTTTGTCTAACTAGTACTCCATCGAACCAACCACATCTTCTTTTTCTGCTAGTTACAGTCCCAAATTCTTTTCCACGTGTTCCTAATAATTCTCCAATATCATCAGTTAATTCTGTTGGAAAAGGACCTTCACCAACTCTTGTTGTGTAAGCTTTTGTAATTCCTAAAACATAATTTATTGAGTTAGGGCCACATCCTGTTCCTGTTGCGGCACTTGAAGCAACTGTATTTGAAGATGTAACATACGGGTAAGTCCCATGGTCTACATCAAGTAAAATTCCTTGAGCTCCTTCAAATAAAATTTTCTTTTTTTGTTTTTTAAATTCATCAATTTTAAGCCATACTGGTTGTGAATATTGTAATATTTGAGATGCGATTTTAAGTAAATCAGATTTTAATTGCTCTTTTTCAAAAATTTTTTTTCCTAATCCTTTCCTAATAGCATTATGATGTATAAGCACTGACTCTAGTCTTTGATCTAAATTTTTTTCTGATCTTAAATCCATAACTCTAATAGATCTTCTGCCTACTTTATCTTCATAAGCTGGGCCAATTCCTCTTCTAGTAGTTCCAATCTTTCCTTTACCTGCAGCATCTTCTCTAATCTCATCCATTTCTCTATGAAATGGTAAAATCAAATTTGCAGCTTCAGAGATTATAAAATTATCAGTTGAAACGTTAACACCCTTTGATTTTATTTCATCTATTTCCTCAAGTAACGCCCAAGGATCAACTACTACTCCATTTCCAATAATTGAAACTTTATCTTTTCTTACTATGCCTGATGGTAACAATCTTAACTTGTAAGTTACTCCATCTATAACCAAGGTATGACCAGCATTATGACCTCCCTGAAATCTAATTACAACATCTGCTTGTTCTGAGAGCCAATCAACAATTTTTCCTTTTCCTTCATCTCCCCATTGAGAACCAACTACAACTATATTTTTCATTATCTAAATTTTCTGTTTATACTAACTGTGTTAATGTGGTTAATTGGACCATGTCCTTTTCCATATTTTGGGTTTGTTTTTATGGCAGAATTTACATACTTAATTCCAAGCTCACAAGATTTCTTTATCGGTTTTCCACATGATAAAAAGGTGGTTATTGCACTGGATAAGGTACATCCTGTGCCGTGAGTGTTCTTAGTCTTAAATCTAAGACTATTAAAAATTTTAATTTCAAATTTATTTACTAGTATGTCGTGAACAAATTTATGTTTTAAGTGCCCTCCTTTAATTAAAACATTTTTAGCTCCTGATTCTATTAGTTTATTTGCTGCAAAAATCATATCTTCTTTTGTTTCAATTTTAGTTTTCGTTAAAATTTCTGCTTCTGGAATATTTGGAGTAATCAAAAATACATTATTAATTAATTTAGACTTGAGTGATTTAATTGCTTTTTCATCTATTAGTTTGGTGCCACCTTTTGCTACCATCACAGGGTCAAGCACAATTTTTTTTATCTTCATATTTTTAATTGATTTAACAACTGCATCTATTACTTTTTTTGAATGTAACATCCCAATTTTAATTGCATCAGGCTTTATATCTTTTGAGCTAAATATTATCTGATTTGATATTTCCTTGGGCTCAATAGCAACTATTGATTTTACACCCGTGGTATTTTGAGCAGTGACTGCTGTAATTGCTGTCATTGCATAGGACCCCAAAGCTGTGACTGTTTTAATATCTGCTTGTATGCCTGCTCCACCAGATGAGTCCGAGCCTGCTATAATTAATACCTTGGATTTTGTTTTCAATTTACTTAATTTTTCTTGAGATTAAATCTACACAATTTTTTAAGAGCTCTTTATTTTCGCTTTCGCCCATCACTCTTATTTTAGACTCTGTACCTGATTTTCTAACCAATATTCTTCCCTGACCCTTCATTAATTTTTCTACAATTTTTATAGATTTTTTTGTATCTGGATGATTTATTATATCTTTATTTACAACATCTATATTTTCTAAAATTTGTGGTATCTTTTTGAATTTATTAAAATAAGTGCTGGCTTTTTTTACTTTCCTAATTGCAAACAATACTTCTAATGCAACAAGCAATCCATCCCCCGTTGTTGCAAACTTTCCTAAAATAATATGACCTGATTGTTCACCACCTAAATTAAAGTTATTTTTTTGCATTTTTTCTTTTACATATCTATCACCGACATTAGCTCTAATAAATCTTATTTTTTTTGATTTAAAAAATTTTTCTAATCCATAATTTGACATTAAGGTTCCAACCACGCCACCTTTCAACATTTTTTTTGATTTCCATCTTATTGCTAAAGCTGCAATTATTTGATCACCATCAATAATATTACCTTTTTCATCGCACATAATAATTCTATCAGCATCACCATCTAAAGAAATACCCAAATGTGCTTTATTTTTTATCACAGCAGATTTGATTTTATTGGGATAAGTTGAGCCACAACTTTTATTTATGTTAAGTCCATTTGGTTTTACACCAATTGTGATGACTTTTGCCCCTAATGATTTTAATAATTCTGGACCAGCTTTATATCCAGCTCCATTTGCACAATCAATAACAATTCTTAAACCTCTAAGATTAAAATCTTTTGTAAAATTTTTTTTTAAAATTTTTAAATAATCTTTTGTTCCAGTTTCTAATCTTTTTACTCTTCCTAATTTTTTTGGTTGAGACAAATGTATTGAAATTTTTTTATCAATTAAGCTCTCTATTTTTTTTTCAATTTTATCGGACAATTTCATCCCATCAGGACCAAATAGTTTTAATCCATTATCTTGATGTGGATTGTGTGAAGCTGTAATCATAATTCCCAAATTTGCTCTCATTGATTTTGTTAACATGGCCAATCCGTTTGTTGGCAAAGGTCCTAACGTATAAACATGCATACCTGCAGAAGTTAAACCCGAAACTAATGCGGGTTCTAAAGTATAACCAGAAAGTCTAGTATCTTTTGCAATTATTGCTGTTTGTTTAATTTTTTTTTGTGATCTAAAGTAAGTTCCTGATGCTAGACCAAACTTAAAAAACATATCACCATTAATATTTTTACTATTAACTGGACCTCTAATTCCATCAATTCCAAAATATTTTTTTGTCATTAGTTTTTTAATAACTCTTTAAAGACTTTTACTCCTTGAATCAATTCGTTTACATCATGAATTCTTAATATTTGTACTCCTTGCATCATCAAGTATATAGATGATGCAATTGTTCCCCCAATTCTGTTCTTAGAATCATTTTTTTTTGCGATTTCTTTAATAAATCTTTTTCTTGAATTTCCAACAAGTATAGGCAAACCAAGGCTGTGAAAAATAGAAATTTTGTTTATCAAATTCATATTATGTTTTAAATTTTTTCCAAAACCTATGCCAGGATCTAAAATTATATTATTATGATCTATACCAATAGATCTTAAAGTTTTTATTTTTTTTTCAAAAAAATCATAAATATCTAATAATTCATTTTTGTAAGTAGGTTTAATTTGCATATTTTCTGGAGTACCTTTTGAGTGCTGAATTACGAAAGGAATTTTATATTTCTTTAGAATATCTGAGGTTTTTTTATCGTAATTTAATCCAGATACATCATTTATAATTTTAACACCTAGTTTTATACCTTTTTCCATTATTTCTGATTTTCTAGTATCTAATGATACAGGAACTTTTTTGCAGACTGATCTTAGTATTCTATAAATTCTATTCCACTCGGTTTTTGAATTTACAGCTTTAGATCCTGGTCTTGTTGACTCACCACCAACATCAATTAAATTAGCACCATCTCTGATCATTTCAAATGCATGTTTTATACCTTTGCTTGTTTTATTAAATTTTCCACCATCTGAAAAACTATCTGGTGTAAGATTTAATACCCCCATAATATTTGGTAACTTTTGAAAATTTAAATTTGAAAAATTTTTATTTTTTAGTGTAATTTTCTTAAGATCAAAAATTATTTGCTTTTGCAGTAATTTAGGTAATTTTTTTACATCTTTAAAAAAGATTTTTTTCTTTGATTTTCTTGTTATTATTTCTATATGGTCAAATGATATTTCCTGTAGACCATTTAAAGGAAGTGTTTTTTTTTTACTTAATAATATTTTAGACTGTTTACCATAGTAGAAATTACACGCTCTAGTGTAATATCTTATCATTTAATATTAATGAACTATTTTTGGCTTCAAGCCCATAGCACCTAGAGCTGAATTTTGATCATCATTTTCTTCAGGTTTCTCGATTATCTTATCTTTTGGATATAAATTTTTACTGATTATATTTTCAATTTCTTCACCTGTTAATGTTTCATATGTCATTAGCGCTTTAGCTATCTTGTGTAAATCATCTATTTTTTCAGTTAATATTTTTTTTGCTTGATTATAACCTTCGTCAATTAATTTTCTTATTTCTTTATCTATTTTCTGAGAAGTCTCCTCTGAAACTGATTGTGTTTGAGTAACAGATCTACCTAAAAATACCTCCTCCTGATTTTCACCATATTCCACAGGTCCCATTACCTCACTCATACCATATTTTGTAACCATTGCTCTAGCAAGTTGAGTTGCTTGATTTATATCTGATCCACTTCCACCTCCAGCTCCTGTGGATATATCATCTTTTCCAAAAATTATTTCTTCGGCAACTCTACCACCAAAACAAACTGCCATTCTAGCTTTTAAATACTTAATTGAATAACCGTGTTTATCTCTTTCTGGTAAATTCATAACCATACCAAGCGCTCTACCTCTTGGAATAATTGTAGCTTTGTGAATTGGGTCATAACTAGGCATATTAAACGACACTAAGGCATGACCACCTTCATGATATGCTGTGAGTTTTTTTTCATCTTCTGTCATTACCATTGATCGTCTTTCTGCACCCATCATTACTTTGTCTTTAGCTTCTTCAAATTCTGTTAAAGTCACAATTCTTTTGTTTTTTCTAGCTGCTAGTAAAGCTGCCTCGTTAACTAAATTTGCAAGATCAGCACCTGAAAATCCCGGTGTACCTCTAGCTATAGTTCTAAGATTAACATCTGGAGCCATTTTGATTTTTTTAACATGAACTTTTAAAATTTTTTCTCTTCCAATTATGTCTGGATTGGAGACAACCACTTGTCGATCAAATCTACCTGGTCTTAATAGAGCCGGATCAAGAACGTCAGGTCGGTTAGTTGCAGCTATTATAATTACACCTTCATTAGTATCGAAACCATCCATTTCAACTAACAATTGGTTAAGCGTTTGTTCTCTCTCATCATTTCCACCGCCTAAACCAGCACCTCTACTTCTTCCTACTGCATCAATTTCATCAATAAATATTATACATGGTGAATTCTTTTTACCTTGTTCAAACATGTCTCTCACTCTTGATGCCCCTACACCAACAAACATTTCTACAAAGTCTGAACCAGATATTGTGAAAAAAGGTACATCAGCTTCCCCAGCAATTGCTCGGGCCAACAATGTTTTTCCAGTTCCTGGAGGTCCAACTAATAATGCACCTCTGGGTATCTTTCCACCCAACCTACTAAATTTTTTTGGATCTTTTAAAAATTCAACTATTTCTTCGACTTCTTCTTTTGCTTCCTCAACTCCTGCGACGTCATTAAAAGTAACTTTACCTTTAAGTTCATTCATCATTTTGGCTTTTGATTTTCCAAAACCCATAGCACCACCTTTTCCACCTTGCATTTGTCTCATAAAGAAAATCCATACAGCGATTAGTAACAGCATTGGAAACCATGAAAGCAGAACACCAAACAATGAAGGCATTTTTTCTTCCAAAGGTGCTGCTGAAATACTCACACCCTTATCAGATAATTTCTCAATTAAATTTGGATCATTAGGAGAGTATGTAGAAAATGAGTTTCCATTTGAATAAACTCCCTTTATATTATTGCCCTGTATTTCAACTTTTAAAACTTCCCCATTTTCTACTGATGTTAAAAATTCTGAAAATATGATTTGGTTTGCGCCTCTGATATTTGATTGGGGATTTTTGAACATATTGTACAAACCAATTGTTAAAAAAACAATGATGCCCCACATGGCTAAATTTTTTAAATTCATAACTATAAGATAAGAATTATTATAAGTTTAACAAGTGACAAAATAACATTAAATAATTGTATTATATCTCTCTTTTGACACAATTACAGTATCATTTACTTTTTTAATTACACAACCGCCTAATGTTAATTTAAATAAAGATTTTACTTTTATACTCTGTAATATTTTGTCTATTTTTTTTCCTCTCACAGGATAGTATTTTTTTCCAATAATTTTTAATACTTCGGTAAATGATCTAAATACAACTTCATCTGAGTGTGAAAAAAAATTTTTTTTTAAGATAGCAATATCTTTAATTGGTAAAATAGTTAAATTTTTTTCTAAATTTTCTTTAACGTAATATTTAATATTTTCATTGGCTAATTTTAAATTTCTAATTGTTAAGAAAAGCTTATTTTTATCCAAACCTGCTGAACCTAATTGATTTATAAAATTTCTTACTTTAACTCTTTTAAATTTATCATTTTGATTTAATGGATCATTTACATATGAACCAAAAACATAACTACTTAAATAAACTAAATCGTTTTTGTTAAATTCCAATAAAGGTCTTATTAAATTAACTGAATCTCTTTGTGTCTTCCTATCCAATGAAATTAATCCATTAAGTCCACTTCCTCTTAGAATTCTAATAAAAAAGTTTTCAAATAAATCATCTAAATGATGACCTAACAAAATATTTTCGATTTTAAATTTATTAGCTTTATTAATTAATAATTCATATCTTTTATTTCTAGAAATAGATTGGATATTTTTTTGTGGCTTAGATCCTTTCCATGTTAAAATGTTAAGATTAATAGAAAAATTTTTTAGATGTTTTTGAACACTTTTTGCTTCTGAAGTCGAATTTTTTCTTAGTCTATGATCAACAAGAAAATATTTTACATTTAAAGATTTTTTTAAAGAATAAATTTTTGTCAAAAATGAAAGTGCAAGACTATCTGGACCACCTGATACAGCCACTATTGCACTTTTTTTAACTTTAAGATTCTTTTCAAATTTTTTATAAATTCTATGAGTGCGTTTATCTTTTAATTTATCTAGTAAAAACTTATGAGTCTTGTTTTGTACATTCAAATTTTTTTGACTCATACTTTGCTTTTTGAATTACAGATTGATTTGCATTAGGATATTGTAGTTCAACACCATTAATCATTTTACAACCTTGATCTTTTTCTCCTATCTGAACCATTGATACACCAAGTTTTAATAAATTTATAGGAGCCTTTTTTCCTTTAGGATATTTCTGATATCCTTCAAGGTAAGCAGATGCAGCATCAGTATAAAGTTGTCTAATTCTAAATGTTTCTGCATACCAATATTGAGCACTTCCTGCTAGTTCGTGTTCTCTATTTGATAAAACAAATTCCCTAAATGCCCTCTCTGCGGTGCTATAATCTCCAACTTTTAAAAAGCTAGTAGCAAATTCATATTGTTTTTTAGGTGGTAAATCTTGTGGCAGTATTTTTTCCTCTGTTTGAAAAGTTTCAGTAATTATGGTAGCTGTTGTATCCACAGATTGGATCTGCTGAGATGCTTCAGAGGTTTCTGTGTCTTTATATGAAATTGAGCCAAGGTCTTGAGGTTGAGAACTACCAGGTAATATTTTGTTAGATTTTATTTTTGGTTTTGAAGACATCTTTATCGTAGCTTCTCCTGAATTCATTGAGGTCTCAATATCTTGAAACCTTATTTGATTGTCAGCCTGAATTTTAGATAATCTGTTTGATAATTTGTCTAATTTAAAGTTTATTTCTTCAAACTTGTTCGTTAATTGTCTAAATTGATCTTCTACCTCTGATAATTTTAGCAAATGTCTTGTAAGCACATCTTCAGAATTTGCATCCAATTCGATATTTGAATTTTCTTTATTTGTAGTTTTTATTTCAATTGATCCTGAGTAAACTGCCCTTTCAAGAGTTTTAAGATCATTCTTTATATTTTCTAACGTTTCATAAATATTATGACTGTCTGCTAAAGAAAAATTTGTAAGGGATAAACTTAGTATAAAAATTATTTTTAAAAAAATTAACTTTACTAAAAATCTCATCACTAGATTAGTTTATGATTATAAAAATGGCAAAAAAAAGACCCTAAAACTTTAAGCTTTAGGGTCTTTAAATAAATTTTGTTAATTTGCTTTAACAGTTACTGATCTTCTATTTTTTGACCAAGCTAATGGGCTTGAACCACCATCGACTGGTCTTTCTTTTCCATAACTAAGTACTGATATCCTGTCTGAAGAAATTCCGTAAGTCATTAAGTAATCCTTAGCTGAATTTGCTCTTCTCTCTCCTAGTGCTAAGTTATACTCTCTGGTACCTCTCTCATCTGCATGTCCTTCTAAAACTATATTTATACTCGAATTTTTTCTCAACCATGCTGCTTGAGCTCTTAAAGTTTCTCTTGAAGCAGTAGTTAAAATTGATTCGTTTGTTGCAAAGAAAACTCTGTCTGGAACCCCATCAGCTAAATATTCAACTGTATCTGTTCCAGTGTAAACATCACTTTGCATTTGTCCTTGGATGTCTGTTGTAGTAGATACTTCTTTTTTTGTTGCACAAGCTGATAACACCAGACATGCTGCTAATAACAATAGTGTGTTTTTAAAAATTTTGCTTAATATCATTAAATTGCTCCTTGCTGCTAATTTCAATTTACTAGTTTTTCACAACTAATTAGAGGTTTCAAGTCAAAAAATCAAGATATTTCAATTAATTAACAAACTAATTACTTAATAAAGATGACCATGATGGGTCTGACGCATCAGTTGGGGTAGTCACTAAACGCTCATTATAACCTGTTAAATCAATAGACCAGAGTTTAGCAGAAAAACCTTCGCCTTTTGCGTTAGTCTTTGTTTCTCTATAAAAAATCAAGACTCTTCCATTAGGCGACCATGATGGTGCTTCTTGATAATAATTTTCGGTTAATAGTCTTTCTCCAGTTCCATCAGTTCTCATTACACCAATATAAAATTTTCCATTATGTAACTTTGTAAAAGCAATTAGATCACCTCTTGGGGACCAAACTGGTGTTCCATATATCCCATTACCAAATGAGATTCTCTTAACATCACTACCATCATTTTTCATAATATAAATTTGTTGGTATCCACTTCTATCAGAATTAAATGCAATAAATTTTCCATTTGGAGAATAAGATGGAGATGTATCGATTGAAGGATGATTTGTAATTCGTTCAACTATTCTATTTTCTAAGTCCATTGTATAAATATCTGACTTACCATCTTTCGCAAAACTCATTATTATTTTTTTTCCATCTGGAGAAAATCTTGGTGCAAATGTCATTCCTGGAAAATCTCCAACCACCTCTTGAGTCCCTGTCTCAATATCTAAAAGATATACTCTAGGTAAATTTTTAAAATATGACAAATATGTAACCATCTGACTTGTGGGATTAAATCTTGGAGTTAATACAAGTTCATTTCCAAGTGTCAAAAACTTATTATTAGCTCCATCTTGATCCATTATTGCTAATTTTTTTTTTCTTTGTGTTTTTGGGCCCTCTTCAGCAACATAAATTATTCTAGTATCAAAGTATCCTTTTTCTCCTGTCAATCTTTCATAAATTTTATCTGATATAATATGTCCAACTCTTCTCCAATTATTAGGAACTGTGGTGAATGCAAGTGCCATCATTTCTTTGCCTGCAAGCACGTCCCATAACCTAAATTCAACTCTTAATTTTTCATCAGCATATGTTACTTTGCCAGTAATTAACGCTTGTGCATTAATTAAATTCCAATCTTCAAATCTTGGTTTTAAATTTGCAATATCTGGTGCTTGTAAAAAAGCATCTTTACTTAACGGATTAAAGAGGCCAGATGTTCTTAAATTATTCTCAACAATAATTGAAATCTCAGATCCAATATTCTCTTTATCAAGAATTTTTTCAAAGCTTTTTTTTGAAGTTTCATCAATAGATAATGGTGATACTGCTAAGGGTAATGGATTTAGATTTCCTCTTGTAATATCAACTTCAATTAAAGCAAATACTTTAATTGGAATTATTAAAAACAAACATATAAAAATTAATTTTTTTTTCATTTACGTACCTTAACCTTCTAGCATCTCTCTTGCATCAAAATTTAATTGCAATTCTTTCCATCTTTCATATCCTGTATTTGGAACTCTTAACGGCTGACATAATTTAACTGCTCTTAAGGCGCTTTCTGCTAAAACTTTGTAGAAACCTTGACCAGGTTTATTCATTCTTGCATGATCTAAAATTTCAGTTTTTGCAACCGACCCATCTGGCTCCAATTTTAATTTAATTCTAACTAATAAATCCTCATTATAAGGTAAACCTAGTGGAATACTCCAGCATCCAAAAATTTGTGCTTTCAAAGCATCTTCCTCACTTAAAGTTAGTTTATTTGACTCAATATTTCTATCTTGATCTTGTGTAATATCATTATTCTTCTTTGTATTATCTATTTCTTCTATCTTAGATTTATCGATTAAAGCTGCTATGTTACTCGGATCAAATAAATCTTTTTTTTCAAACTCTGATACTTGTTTTACTTCAGTATCTACTTTTTCAGGGTTTTGCCTGGTTTCTTTTTTCTTTTCAATTTTCTTAACTGTTTTATCTGGCAGAGGAATAGCTTCTGGTTTTACTTTATCAATTTTTTCTTTTTGGTTATCTAGCGAAACAACAGTTTTGGTTTTTGATTTTTTAACTTTTTTTGGAGGAGCTTGTTCAGATACTAATTTTTTTTCTTTTTCTTTTAATTTCTTTTTCTTTTTCTTTTCAATTATTTTTTTTGCTTTGGGTGCAAATGGTATATTAGTTTTTTCTGCAATTTGTATTAGTTCAACAGAGACTATTGGAGGAATATCAATTGGTTTTTTTGCTAAAAAAGGAAGGCTAATTGCTGTAATAAAAATTAGAGCACCATGTAAAACAGAAGAAATAATCAAACTTCTATTCACTTTAAATTACCTTTGTTTTAATGGTTCAGAAATCAATGCAACTTTTGTAAAGCCGGAGCCTGATAACAATCCCATTATTTCAAGCACTCTGCCATAATTTATAGTTTTATCCCCTCGAACATAAATTCTTGTATCTGTTCTATTTTTTGAGACTGCTAAAACTTTTGCTATTATATTATCAAATTCAACCTTTGCTTCTTGAATAAAAATCTCACCTTTTGAATTTATAGATAAAGTAAGCGGTTCAGCTTCTTCTGGAAGAGAGTCAGCTGAACTTTCTGGTAAATCAACTTGAACTCCCACAGTTAACAATGGAGCTGTAACCATAAAAATAATAAGAAGAACTAACATAACATCCACAAATGGAGTTACATTGATTTCACTAATTGGTTCTTTTGATAAACGATTAAGTTTAAAAGCCATTTAGATAATTGTTAAAAATTTTTTAGAGAAATTTTCTAATTTTTGTGAATATTTTTGAGAGTCTGTATTAAATTTATTATAAGCTACAACAGCTGGAATAGCAGCTAACAATCCAAGAGCTGTAGCAAACAACGCTTCTGCAATACCTGGTGCAACTATAGCTAAGCTAGTATTTCTTGAAATTGCTATTGATTGAAACGAATTCATTATTCCCCAGACAGTTCCAAATAAACCTATAAAGGGTGCGGTTGACCCTACTGTTGCCAAAAAAATAAATCCTTTTTCAATTTTTGTCATCTGTTTCTCAACTCCAGACTCCAACATTGCAGTCATTCTCTCACTTAAATTTGTTTTAGATTTTTTTTTTAACAAACTCTCCATGGCATTTTGAAAAACTAGAGCCATCGGGTCCTCAACTTTTGTTGGTAAACTATTATAAAAATTTTCAGCAGATTTAGAATTCCAAAACTTCTCCTCAAAATCTTGTGATGATTTATTAATTTTTTTAAACAACCTAAACTTTTCAATAATAACTGCCCATGAATATATTGAGCACAAAATCAAAATTATAATTACAGATTTTACTACTATATCCGCTCTTAAAAAAAGGCTTAGTAAAGAAAAATCAGTATTAGTGCCTAGTCCAACTGCTTGAGATGCTATATCTGCTTCCATGGTTACTCTTCACACTTAAATGTGTCATGAATTTGTCTTTTATTTTTGATTACTCTTCTTGTCTATAAGTGTCATAATAAAAACTAGCTATAAGAATAGCATCTGCCTTGTTGGAATCTTTTTTTCTTGATAATTGCGATGAAAAATATGGAAAAACTTCAATTGCTCTTGCTCTACTCGCGTCTTTTTCTGAATTTATAAGATTAAAGTATTTTTTCCATTTAGCCGGTCTCACGAAATACATTGATAGCTGCATTGCAGAACATATCCCTTTCAAAATTCCAAATGATTGACCAAAATTAAACATACTAGTCACCCCTTGACCTGGCATTGCCGATACTTGCTCTATTACTACTTTTATATCTTTTTTATCAATCTTTTTAATTCTAAGGGAAATTTCATTAAAAATTTGAGAACCATTCACTTGTTTTTTATTTTTCTTGCCTTCTGTCATTGTGGGCATTTCCAAAACATCGTTGATTTTTCCATCCTGAAAAAAACAAATCGATCCTGAAATACCTGGGTCAATTCCAATAACTAACATTAATTATTACCAAGTTTAACATTTGAATAAACATTTTGTACATCATCATCATCCTCAATATTCTCTAAAAATTCAATTACATCCTCTCTTCTATCATTTATAACATTAACAGTGTTTAATGGAACCCATTCGATCTCTGTTGAAATAAAATTTGCAACTATTTTTTCTAATCTTTTTTTTACGTTATAAATTTCACTTATAGGACATTGTATCTCATGAAATTCATCATGTGAAATACATTCATCTGCTCCCGACTCTATAGCTAGTTCAAAAATATTTTCATCAGAAATTTCATTTTTATTAATTTTGATGATGCCCAATTGATGAAAATTATGTGAAGCAGATCCCTGCGTTCCTAAACTTCCACCACTTTTTTGAAATATAGTTCTAATGTTTGAAGCAGTTCTATTTTTATTGTCAGTCAAAGTTTCGACGATAACTGCTATTTTATCAGGACCAAAACCTTCATATCTCAAATTTTCAAAGTTTACTCCTGATAATGCAGAAGATTTATCTATTGCCCTTTCTATATTATGCTTTGGCATATTAGCAGATCTTGCTGCTTGAATTGCAGACCTTAACCTTGGATTCATTGTAGGATCTTTATCTCCTAGTTTGGCGGCTACCGTAATTTCCCTAGATAATTTTGAAAATATTTTTGAGCGCTGTTTATCAGCTTTTCCTTTTTTATGTTTTATTCCAGCCCAATGGGAATGTCCTGCCATATTTTTAAGTATTTTTTAATTGAGCTCCATTGACGTAGCTTTCAATATTTTTTGCTAGACCAGTTTGTAAATCACATTCAACAATAACACCACACAAAGTGGCATCTCCAATTGCTGGAAAATGTTTTATTGAATTTTTTTTTAAAAATCTATTCAATGAATTTTCTTTATTCATTCCAATTACAGAATCATAATCACCACACATTCCTGCATCTGTTTGATACCCCGTGCCATTTTGTAAAATTCTTGCATCGCTGGTTGGTATATGTGTATGTGTTCCAACTACTAATGAAGCTTTGCCATCAAAAAGTTGACCAATTGCATTTTTTTCACTCGTTATTTCGCCATGAAAATCAACAACTAAAAAATCATAATCCTCTTTTAATTTAAATTGTTTCATAAACTTTTCTGAAACTTCAAAAACGTCTTCACATTTTTTCATAAACACATTTCCCATTAAATTTAATACTCCAATTCTGAAATTTTCATTTGTTTCATATACATTAAAGCCTTTTCCAGGGGCTGGTTCAAAAAGATTCTTTGGTCGTAACAATCTGTCTTCTTTCTCTATAAATTCCATTATTTCTTTTTGATCCCATACATGGTTTCCAGTTGTGATAACGTTAACACCGCAATTAAAAAAATCATTACATATCTCTTTTGTTAAACCCACACCTTGCATTGCAGCATTTTCTGCGTTGACAATAACAAAATCAATTTTTTTTGAATCAATTTCATTTAAAAGACAATTCATTAATTTTGAGCAACCAGATACTCCAACTACATCCCCTAAAAACAAGATTTTCATTGTAAAATTTCTTTTTCTGTAATTATAAAATCTAATTTTTTATCAAATTTATTTGTGGGTACTTTTTTTATTTTTTGATAAGAAAAAGCCAATCCAATTTTAAGAACTTTTTTAACTTTTTCAATTTTTTCAATGTAACGATCATAGAAACCTCCACCATAACCTAATCTGTTTAATTCACTGTCAAAAGAGACTAGTGGCAGTAATAAAATATCAGGATAAATAATTTTTGATGATATAGGTTCAGGTATCCCAAATTTATTTATTTTCAATGGATCATATTTTGACCATTGAAAAAAATTCATTTGGTTATTTTCTTTTATAACTGGTAATGAAACATTAAAATTTTTTTTTTCCATCATTTCTAAAATTTTTAAGTCATCAATTTCATAATTTGACGGAAAATATCCACCTATATTTTTAGACTTTAATTTATTTATTTTTAAAAAAGAAAAAAATTTACTTAAATTAATTTTGAGGCTTTTATTTGAATTTTTTTTTCTAATTTTTAAAATTTTACTTCTTAACTTATATTTATTCACAAAAATTTATTGAGATTTATTATCTTGTCTAGTTTTTTTAACAAAACTTGATATTTCATCTGCAGCTTCATCAATTAATTGTTCATACTTCTTATGATTTACTTCAATCTCATCATTAAATTTTTGATGAAGATTTTTTAATTCTTGAATTTCTGCTTCTTTCTTATCTCTATAATCGTATATTAAAGATTTTAATTCTTTAAATTTATTTGATAGATTATTTAATTCGTTTTTTTTTTGATCTATCTTTTTTTTAGTTTCGTAATATTCGTCCATAATCTTAACTGCAGTAATTAAGAGTAATTTGTTTTCTCCTAAATTACCGAGATCGTTTTTTAAATGATTAAATTTTTGATTTATATGGATTAATAACTCTTCAAGATGTTCTTCTTGTCCGTTCTCACAAGATAATAAAAACTCTTTATTATTAAATTTAATACTTACATTTGCCATTTATCTATTTCGTCTAACAAAGTATCTGTTTCTTGATTTAATTCATCAATTTTTTCAGAAAATTCAGCCTGTTTTTTTTGCTCTATTTTTTCTTTATTTTGAATTTCCTCTAATTTTTTTGTCAAACTATCATGTTCATCTGTTAATATTTTATATTTTTCCTCTAATTCTGATTTTTCAATTTCTAATTGATTTTTTTGAATATTTAAATTTTCAATATCATTTTTCAAATTAGGATTGCTTAAATCTAAATCTTTTAGTTCTGATAAAGCTTCATTTAATTTTTTTTCTTTTTCGATTATAGAATTCATATATATATGTTTATATTATTAAATAGATTCTTCTTAGTCTAGTCAGGATAATTTTGAATAAACTACACAATGATTTAGCAAATTGCATTAGATTTTTGTCAATTGATGCTGTACAAAAAGCAAATTCAGGACACCCTGGTATGCCGATGGGAATGGCAGATGTGGTAACTGTTCTTTTTAGAAATTTTTTAAAATTTAATCCAAAAAACCCTAATTGGCTTAATAGAGATAGATTTGTTCTATCTGCAGGTCATGGATCTATGTTGCTTTATTCTTTGTTATACTTAACTAATTATAAAAGTGTTTCACTTAATAGTATAAAAAAATTTAGAAAACTTAACTCTATTTGTGCGGGACACCCGGAGTATCATCCTAATACTGGCATTGAAACTACAACAGGACCACTTGGTCAGGGAATAGCAAATGCTGTTGGCTTTGCAATAGCTGAAGAAATTTTGAAAAAAAAATTAAGTAAAGAAATTATAGATCATAAAACTTATGTGCTAGCAGGTGATGGCTGCTTAATGGAAGGAATAAGTCATGAAACAATGAGTTTAGCTGGACACTTAAAACTAAAAAATTTAGTAATGCTTTTCGATAATAATTCAATATCTATTGATGGGCCAACTAGTTTAGCTGTGTCAGACAACTTTAAGAAGAGGTTTGAAAGTTATGGCTGGGATTATATTCTAATTGATGGTCATAACGAAAAAGAAATATTCAAAGCTTTAAGGAAAGTTCAAAAAGCAAAAAAACCAACTGTTATTTCTTGTAAAACCAAAATTGGATATGGCTCTCCAAATAAATCAGGCAAATCCTCATCTCATGGAAGCCCATTGGGGTTAGATGAAATAAAGTTAGTAAGAAATGCTCTGAATTGGAATTACAAGCCCTTTGAAATTCCAAATAAAATTTTAAATGAATGGAAAAAAATTGGAAAAAAAGGTCAGAAACTTGAAAATAATTGGAATAAAATATATCAAAAGAAAAAAGTATTTATAAACAAACTGCTCAAAAATAATTTTTCAAAAATTTTAAAAACAGAAAAACTCAGCGCAATTAAAGAAACGAAAAGTTTAGCAACAAGAAAATCCTCAGAACTAACTTTAAATAAATTAACTAGTGTGAAAAATAATTTAATTGGTGGTTCTGCTGATTTAGCTGGATCAAACAATACTAAAACAAATCATCATAAAATTTTAAAGCCTGGGGACACTAATGGTAATTACATTCACTATGGTGTTAGAGAGCATGCCATGAGCGGTATAATGAATGGGCTAGCGCTACATAGCAATTTCATTCCTTATGGTGGAACTTTTTTGATATTTTCAGATTATTGCAAACCATCTATAAGATTATCAGCATTAATGAAGCAAAGAGTTATTTATGTAATGACACACGACTCAATTGGTCTAGGCGAAGATGGTCCAACTCATCAACCGATAGAACAATTATCAGGCTTACGTTCTATTCCGAATCTAAATGTTTTCAGGCCTGCAGATAGAATGGAAACTATTGAATGTTGGCAGCATGCATTAAAAACTTCAAAAACACCAAGCATCTTATCTTTAACTAGACAAAATCTAGACCCAATAAGAAAAAAATACTCAAAAACCAATAAATGTTCTTTTGGAGCTTATGAGGTTTTAAGAACAAACAAAAAAATTCATTTAACTATACTTGCAAGCGGATCTGAGGTTAATTTAGCAATTGAAACTAGCCATAAATTGGCCAAAGAAAAGATATACTCAAAAGTTATATCGATGCCGTGCCAAGATCTTTTTGACTTGCAGTCTAATTCATACAAAAATAAAATAATTAATGAAACCAAAATGAAAATTTCTATTGAAGCTGCATCAACTGATGCTTGGAAAAAATATGTTGGTAATAATGGTTTGACTTTTGGAATTGATACTTTTGGTAAAAGTGCGCCATATAAAGAAATTTATAAACATTTTGGTTTAACGGCGGTAAATATTGCTAATAAATCAAAAAGACTGCTTAGAATTAAAAAATGACTATAAATGTTGGAATTAATGGAATGGGAAGAATTGGCCGAATGGTTATAAGAGCAATTATTGAAAACCAAAATAAAGATATAACAATTAAGCACATCAATAACAGATCTAATTCCGAAGCAAGCTGTACTCTAATTAAATATGACTCAGTTCACGGCAAATTTAATGCAGACCTAAATTATGATGAAAATCACATGATTATAAATGATAATAAAATTTCTTTTTCACAAGAGTCAAAAATTGAAGACATTAATTGGAAAAAATTTGGTGTTGATTACGTTTTTGAGTGTACTGGAAAATTTAATTCAAAAGAAAAGCTATTAGCACACATTAATAATGGTGCAAAAAAAGTTATTGTATCTGCACCTTGTAAAAATCCAGATAAAACTATTGTTTTTGGTGTAAATGAGGAAAAGCTTGCAAAAAACGATCAAATAATTTCTGCTGCTTCTTGTACAACAAATTGTTTAGCACATGTTGCAAACATACTCCATAAGAATTTTGAAATAGAAAAAGGTTTTATGACCACAATTCATGCTTTTACGAACGATCAAAGAATTTTAGACAACTCTCACAAAGATCCTAGAAGGGCAAGATCTGCAAGTCAATCTATTGTGCCAACATCTACTGGAGCTTCAAAAGCTATTGGAGAAATAATTCCTTCTTTAAAAGGAAAGTTAGAAGGTGTAGCTATGAGAGTTCCAACTCCAAATGTATCTCTTATAGAATTTGTTTTTTGTACAAAAAAAGAAATTAATAAAGAAAAAATTAATGATGCATTTAAAGAAGTTGCAAAAAAACAGTCTAAAAAAGTTCTTGAAATAACATCTGAAAAATTAGTATCTATTGATTTTAATCATAATTCATCATCAGCAATTATTGACTCATCACTAACTAGCGTAGTAGGTAAAAATATGGGAAAAATTTCTGCCTGGTATGATAATGAATGGGGATTTTCAAATAGAATGTGTGATATAGCAGAATATGTCGATAAAATCTCTTAATGAAAAGTATAAAAAAGGAAGTAAGTCTTGGTAATAAAAAAATATTATTAAGATTAGATTTAAATGTTCCTATTTTTAATAACAGAATCATTGATACAACAAGAATTGATAAAATTTTACCTACTTTAGGATTTTTAATTAATCAGAATGCTAAAATCCTAATTATTTCTCATGTAGGAAGGCCAAAAGGTAAGATTGTTGAAAAGCTATCACTTAAACTAATAGGTGAAGAGTTAAGTAAAAAATTAAATCAAAATGTAAAACTGGTTTCAAAAAATATTAAAGAGATTAATTTAAAAGAGTTGTTCAATAAAAATGATGAAAAAATAATAATGTTAGAAAATATAAGGTTTTATCCTGAGGAAGAAAAAAATAATCAACAATTTGCAAAACATCTAGCGACCTTAGCTGACATTTATGTAAATGATGCTTTTTCATGCTCTCATAGGGCACACGCTTCAATTCATGAGATAACAAATTTTTTGCCTTCTTATTCTGGCTTACAATTTGATTTAGAAGTTAATGCACTAAAAAAAATTACTTCTGAAATTAAAAAACCTATTACATGCATAATTGGAGGTTCAAAAGTCTCGACTAAAATTAATATAATTAAAAATTTAATCCCTAAATTTGATAATATTATAATTGTTGGTGGAATGGCTAATAATATTATAAAATACATGGGTAACAGTATTGGAAAATCCTTACAAGAGGAAAACTCAGAAAAAATTATTAAAGAAATTTTTTCACTTTCAGAAAAGGTAGATTGTAAAATAATATATCCTGACGATGTAGTAGTGGGAAAAAGTTTGGATGGAAATCCTCAAGTAAAAGAACTGAATGAAATTGCACCAGATGAAATGATTTTAGATATTGGTCCAAAAACTATTGATAATATTAATAATATAATTGATAAAAGTAGTACTATTTTATGGAATGGACCTGCTGGATATTTTGAAAATCCAAAGTTTGCTAATGGCAGTATTAAAATTGCAAAAGGAATAATTCAAAACAACAAATCTAATAAAATATTTTCAGTTGCTGGAGGAGGAGACACTGTTTCATTAATAAATAGTTTAAATGCTATAAATAATTTTAATTTTGTTTCAACTGCTGGTGGAGCTTTCTTAGAATATCTTGAAGGAAAGGAACTTCCTGGTATAAAAGCTTTAAGTTAATATGTCAGAACTTAATACAATCGCATTAAAAATTCTTTCAAACGGTAAAGGGATACTTGCTGCTGATGAAAGCAATGGAACTATGACTAAAAGATTGGAGTCAGTTAACATTCAATCATCACCAGAAAATAGACTTCGATTTAGAGAAACTCTTTTTGCCTCAGAAAGTATGAAAGATTGTATTGGTGGAGTTATTTTGTTTGATGAGACAATCAATCAAACATCAAATTATGGGAAAACAATTCCAGCTATGATCTCAGAAACAAAGGCAGTACCAGGAATTAAAGTAGACACTGGAGCAAAAGATTTAGCAAATTCATTAGATGAAAAAATTACTGAGGGCTTAGATGGACTAAGAGAAAGATTAAAAAGATATTACAAACTTGGAGCAAGATTTACAAAATGGAGAGGAGTATATAGAATTGGAGAGAGATATCCTAGCAAACTTGCTATCAATTCAAATGCACACGCATTAGCAAGATATTCTGCTTTAGTCCAGGAAAGTGGAATGGTACCAATTGTAGAACCAGAAGTATTAATGGATGGTGAACATTCAGCAGAAGTCTGTTTGATTAAAACATCTGAAGTAATTAAAAAATGCTTTGAAGAACTCATAATTCATAAAATTGATCTAACAGGAGTAATTTTAAAACCAAACATGATCCTAGCAGGTAATAAATCAAAAAATAGAATTTCCAATGAGGAGGTTGCTTCTAAAACGCTTGAGTGTTTAAAAAAATCTGTTCCGAACGAGGTTCCTGGAATTGCTTTCTTATCTGGTGGTCAATCAGAGGTAAAGGCAACTGAAAATTTAAACCTAATCAATAAAAATAATGATACTAATTTTATAATAACTTATTCGTACGGAAGAGCTCTTCAACAAAGTGCTCTAAAATTTTGGTCGAGAGATATTAAAGATATTAAAGGAACCCAGAATATTTTTAATCATAGAGCACGAATGAATACTTTGGCTGCTCAAGGTAAATGGTCTAGCGAACTTGAGAATAAATAAGAAAAAATTTATTTATCTTATTTCCCCAAACAAAATATACCCTCAGTTTTATCAGGATTTTAAAAAAGTACTTAAAACTGGTAAGATTGGTCTATTTCAATTAAGACTTAAAAAATATCCGCTTAAGCAAAAAATTGTAATTGGGAAAAAAATTCAAAAAATTTGTAAAAAAAATAGGGTAAAATTTATAATAAACGATGATCCTATACTTTCAAAAAAACTTAATGCCGATGGATGTCATTTAGGGCAAAAAGATATGAGTATAATTGAAGCAAGAAAAATAGTTGGAAATAAAATTATAGGAATTACCTGTCATAACTCAATTCATTTAGCAAAATCGGCTATTAAAAGAAAAGCAGACTATATTGCCTTTGGTGCTTTTTTTTTGACTAAAACAAAAAGGGTAAAATACAAAGCCACAACAAATATTTTACATAAAATAAAAAAATTAACTAAAATACCAATAGTGGCCATTGGAGGAATTAATATAAGTAATTATAAAAAACTGTTATTGAACAATGTTAATTTATTGGCTATTTCAAGCTACGTTTGGAATAATAAAAAATATAAACCCTATAAAACTATAGAAAAAATTAAATGAAAATAAATGCTGGAGAAATAAGAGTAGGAATGCTTTTAGAATACAAAAATGATTTATGGTTAGTGCTAAAAACTCAACATGTAAAACCTGGTAAGGGTGGAGCATTTGCGCAAGTAGAAATGAAAAGTGTAGGTAAAAACACAAAATTAAATGAAAGATTTAGATCTAGCGAAACTGTTGAAAAAGCATCACTTGAAGAAATAAATTTTAATTATTTATATGATGATGAAATCAATTATTTTTTTATAGATCAAAAAACATTTGAACAAATTGAAATTAAAAAAGATATTATTGGTGAGAAAGGAAAGTTGTTGACTGAAAATCTTGAAGTTAAAGTAAATTTTTATAATGAAAGTCCAATCTCAATTGAACTTCCTAACCAGGTAAAATCTAAAATTGAGTCGACAGATGTTGCGCTTAAAAGACAAACAGTTTCTTCATCTTATAAACCTGCCACTCTTGATAATGGCTTGAATATTCAAGTACCACCATTTATAGATTCTGGCGATGAGGTAATAATCGACACAAGAACTCTTGAATACATCAAAAAAGTATAATTCAATGATATCTATATCTTCAAATCTCAATTTAATGATTAAAGCTGCTGAAAAAGCATCTAAAACAATAATAAGAGATTTTGGAGAAATTGAAAAGTTACAAGTATTAAAAAAAGGACCACATGATTTTGTAACTAAAACAGATAAGCATGTTGAAAAAATATTAATTGAAGAATTGTCGAAAACAAAAAAGAATTACTCTTTTTTGACCGAGGAAACCGGTGCAATTAAAAATAAAGATAAAGAAAATACTTGGATAATTGATCCAATTGATGGAACGACTAATTTTCTTCATGGCATACCTCACTTTGCAATTTCTATTGCTCTTATGTCAAAAAAGGAATTATTAAGTGGGTTAATATTTGATCCAATTAAGGATGAGATGTTTTTTGCCGAAAAAGATAAAGGTGCCTTTTTAAATAATCAAAGATTAAGAGTTTCAAGCAAAAATTCTTTAGATGAATGTTTGTTTTCAAGTAATAATGAGGGTGTAAAATTTAGTAATTTAAATATGAGATGCAGTGGGTCTGCCTCATTAGATTTAGCTTATGTCGCCTCTGGTAGACTTGATGGATACTTCCAGAATAAGATCAATATATGGGATGTCGCCGCAGGTACTTTAATGATAAATGAAGCTGGCGGGATTGTTAGTGATATACATAAATTTGAAGTAAATAAGATAGATATTAAGGCTTCAAGTACTGCAATTAATAACAAAATGTTAGAAAATTTAGTTAACTTTTAATTGTGTTATAAAATTCTTTTGCTATAAATCTCGATATGAAAAAAGACATACACCCAAACTACCATACAATTAAGGTAGAAATGACTGATGGAACTCAATTTGAAACAAAATCAACATGGGGCGCTGAAGGTGATTTACTTAAATTAGAAATCGATCCAAAATCTCATTCAGCATGGACAGGTGGAAAACAAAAGTTAATGGATAAAGGTAGAATAAGTAAGTTTAATAAAAAATTTCAAAACTTTAAATCCGACAAAAAAAATTAAATGTCAAATGCACCTTTGATGCCAATGGCGACAGCTGTTTGGTTAGTTGAAAATACAACACTTACTTTTAAACAAATTGCAAATTTTTGTAACTTACATGAAGTTGAAATTCAAGGAATTGCAGATGGTGAAGTTGCAAAGGGAATTAAAGCTTATAACCCAATAATTTCAGGTCAACTTTCTAGAGAGGAAATTGAATTATCGTCAAAAGATGAAAATAGACCCTTGCTGATCAAGAATACTGATATTGAAATATCTAACACCGAAAAGAAAACTAAAAAATATATACCTTTATCTAAGAGACAGGATAAGCCTGACTCAGCACTATGGTTAATCAGACAACACAATATGCTTAAAGATTCACAGATTGCAAAACTAGTTGGTGTAACAAAAAATTCGGTTACTTCTATAAGAAACAAAAGCTATTGGAACTATAATAATTTAAATCCAAAAGATCCTGTTGCTTTAAACCTATTTTCACAGAAAGATCTGATAGAAGCACTAGAAAAAGCTGAGAGAAGAATTAAAAGAGAAAAAAAAGAAAAAGAAAAAGCAAAACAAGCTAAAGAAATTTCAAACATTGAATAAATTTAATAGACATCAAAATTTTATAGTGATAGTTACTCATCTTAGAAAAATATATGAAAATAGAAGTTAAAGACAACAACATTGAACAAGCACTTAGAGTTCTTAAAAGAAAACTACAACGTGATGGCTTTTTTAAGGTTATAAAATTAAAAAATACCTACGAAAAACCTTCAGAGAAAAAAAAAAGAATTCTGCAAGAAAATATTAAAAGAGTTAAAAAGTTAAATAAACTTAAAAATAGAATTTAAGTATATCGCGGGGTGGAGCAGTCTGGTAGCTCGTCAGGCTCATAACCTGAAGGTCGGCGGTTCAAATCCGTCCCCCGCAACCAATCCCCAATTATATTTTAAAATTAGATTTTTTGCTATCTATTAAAAAATTTTTTACAGTTTCTTTTGTAAGTTGATTAAATGATTTGCCAAATTTTTCTATTTTCTCGATAATAGTTGGTGGAACAGTAATAATATGACAACCTAATTGTTTTGCTTGCAAATAATTATAAGGTTCACGAACACTTGCCCATAATATCTCAACATTCTTAAATCTATTAGCCAGTCTAATACTCTTAACAAATTCTGGCACTGGATCTATACCAGTATCTCCTGCTCTACCCGCAAAAATAGACACAATTACTCTCGTTTTTTTATTAATTAATTTTAAAATCTCATCAGTTTGTTTAGAGTTATAGACAGCTGTTATATTTAGTTTTATATTTTGATTATTTAACTCATTAATAATTCTTCCCATAAATTTTCCCTTGGAATTGACAACTGGTACCTTTACATAAACATTTTTTCCCCAAGTATTAATTTTCATCGCTTGAATTTTCATTTCTTCATATTCATCAGCAAATACCTCAAGAGATACTGGTTTATTATTACAAATCTTAAGAATTTTTTTTGAATATGACTGATAATCTTTCGCTCCAGCTTTTCTCATTAAGCTAGGATTTGTTGTAAATCCTTTAACAATTTTTTTTTTATTAAATTTTTTAATTTGATCTAATTCTGCAATGTCACAAAATATTTTAGTACTCAAATTTATACCTACAGATTTTTAGTGATATCTTCCGTCATTTTTTTTGCATCGGCAAATAACATTAAAGTATTTTCTTTATAAAATAAATCGTTGTCAATTCCTGCATATCCAGGTGATAAACTACGTTTTACAAATAATACTGACTTACATTTTTCAACATCAAGAACTGGCATACCATAAATTGGGCTTTGTGGGTCTGTTTTTGCAACTGGGTTTGTTACATCATTAGCGCCAATTACAAATGCTACATCTGCATTTGCAAAATCATTATTAATTTCTTCAAGCTCAAATACTTCATCATATGGAACATTTGCTTCGGCTAATAGAACATTCATATGCCCTGGCATTCTTCCTGCAACAGGGTGAATTGCATAAGAAACCTTTATGTCATTTTTTTTCAACGTATCAACCATTTCTCTTAAAGCATGTTGTGCTTGAGCAACTGCCATACCATAACCTGGTACAATAATTACTGAAGATGCATTTTTCATTAAAAAAGCAGCATCATCGGAATTTCCACTCTTAACCGGTCTTTGCTCTTTATTTTGAGAGGAAGAAGATTGATCAGTTGCACCAAATCCACCTAAGATAACATTAAAAAATGATCTATTCATTCCTTTACACATTATGTAAGATAAAATTGCTCCTGAAGATCCAACTAATGCTCCAGTGATTATAAGAGCGGTATTTTCTAGAGTAAAACCAATGCCTGCTGCAGCCCAACCTGAATATGAATTAAGCATTGAAATTACTACAGGCATATCTGCACCACCAATTGGAATGATTAGTAAAAAACCAATTAAAAATGATACAGCTAATAAAGTCCAAAATAAGTAAGAAGATTGAGTAGAACAAAGCAAGTAAGTTAATATTATTATTGAAATTAAAATCAAAGCATTAAGGGGGTGCTGGCCTTTGAAAGTAATAGGTGATCCAGACATTATGCCTTGAAGTTTTAAAAAAGCTATAATTGATCCTGAAAAAGTTATTGCACCTACTGCTGCACCAATTGACATTTCAATCAAGCTTCCAAGTTTAATGTTGCCTGGTGATCCTAAATTAAAAGCTCCGGGGTTCAAAAAAGCAGCTATTGCAACAAATACTGCTGCTAGACCAACTAAACTATGAAAACCAGCTACTAATTCTGGCATTGCTGTCATAGGAATTTTATAAGCAATAAACGCACCTATTAATCCACCAATTAAAAGAAAGATTAAAACTACGACTAATCCAGTTGAAAAATTTCCAATTGATAAAAATGTAACTGTGATTGCAATAATCATACCTAAAATACCAAAGAAATTTCCTTTTCTAGATGTTTCTGGTGAAGAAAGTCCTCTTAAAGCTAAAATAAATAATACACCTGAAATTAGATAAAATATCGCTGATAAATTTGCTGATAACATTACTTATCCTTTTTCTTTTTTTTATACATAGCAAGCATTCTTTGTGTAACTAAAAAGCCACCAAAGATATTAATAGCTGCAAGTGATATTGCTAAAAAACCAAAGATACTTGATGTGTTAAATATACTATCAGAATTTCCAGCTAAACCTGCAATAATTGCACCAACAATTATTACTGATGAAATCGCGTTAGTAACGGACATTAATGGAGTATGAAGTGATGGAGTTACACTCCAAACCACATAATATCCTATAAAAATTGAAAGGATAAAAATACTTAATCTAAATATAAAAGGGTCTATTTCCATAATTCTATTTTAATAAAGTTTTCTCAATTATTTCGTCTTCTAAGTTTATATTAATCTTTTTATTTTCTTTATCATATAAATTTGAAACAAAATTAAATACATTTTTTGCATATAAATTTGATGCAGAGGTTGGAAGTTTGTTTAAAATATTACTTTCCCCCATTATTTTTACTCCGTTTTTATCAACAATTTCATCAACTTTAGTATGTGTCGTGTTTCCACCCTGAATAGCTGCTAAATCATAAATTATCGAACCAGAATTCATATTATTTATCATATCATCTTTAATAATCACTGGTGCTTTTTTTCCAGGAATTAAAGCTGTACAAATAACAATATCAATTTTCTTTAATGTATCTGATAATAATTCCTCTTGTCTTTTTTTAAAATCATCTGACGTTTCTTTAGCATAACCTCCTTCTGTCTCAAGATTTTCAGCACCTTCAACAGTTAAAAACTTTCCCCCCAAACTTTCAACCTGCTCTTTTGAAGCCATTCTAACATCCGTTGCAAATACAATTGCACCCATTCGTTTTGCTGTAGCTATTGCTTGCAATCCTGCAACGCCTGCACCAACAACTAATACTTTTGCTGCAGGAATAGTTCCTGCTGCTGTCATCATCATTGGAATTGCTTTTTCAAAATTAGCAAATGATTCTACTACTGCTTTATATCCTGCGAGATTTGCTTGTGAGGATAATATATCCATAGATTGTGCTCTAGTAATTCTTGGAAGTAATTCAAGTGAAAAAGTATTGATATTTTTTTTAACTAAATTATCTATTTTATCCTTATTTTCATATGGGTTTAGAATACCAATAAATGTTTGATTTTCTTTTAATAAAGAACTTTTATCATCACTTAACAAACCTAATTGAATAATAATATCTGCATTATTTATTATCTCTTTTTCATCATTTAAAACTAAAACTCCCAGTTCTTTATACTCTTCATCTTTAATTCCAAGATGACTTCCATAATCTTTGGATAAAGAAACATCAAGACCAAGAGATAGATATTTTTTTGCAATTTCTGGAGTAATTGCTATTCTTTTTTCAATTTTTTGATTTTCTAAAATTGAGGCAATTTTCATAACCCAACCTTATAATAAGAATATAGCCATTAAAACCAAAACACCTATTACAGCGACAGTTCCCCACAGTACAAATTTTGTAAAGTTATTCCAAGTATTTTTATGGTTTTCATTGTCCATAAAAATTACTTTTGTCTTGCTTTAAATTTTGGATTAGTTTTATTAATTACGTATACACGACCTCTTCTTCTAACTAGTTTAGAGTTAAGATCTCTTTTTTTTATAGATTTTAATGAACTTTTAATTTTCATAAATTCTCACCTTTAATAAACGAAGTTACATAATCTTTCAAATCTATTTTTCCGTATTTATTAATTATTTTACGATTATTTGATATTTTTGTTAATGCAGATGCATATCTTTCTCCAGATCTAGGTTTTAAATAAATTAATTTAGTTTTAAACATTTTAGCAAGACCTTCAATAGAATAAGATTTTTTATGACTTATACTGTATTGAAGACATTTATCTCTTTTCCAAGCCTCCATACAAGTTTTAACTGTGTCGTCAATATGGGTAAATCGTCTTGTTTGGGTCCCAGGTTTTACAATAGTAAGGGGTTTATTATTTTTATATTGATTTTCAAAAATTCCAACAACCGTGGCCATATCGCCAATTTTAATTTGCCCTGGCCCATACACATTATAAAAATAAATTACTTCAAATTTAAAATTAAACCATTTTCTTAAATTTTCTAATAATTCTAAATTTTTAGATTTAGTAAAAGCATAAGGAGATAAATTTTTGTCATTACCTCTGTTGCCTAAAGAAGCTGAAGTTGCTGAATAAATAAGTTTAATTTTGTTTTCTAAACAAAATTTGAATACAGCATTTGAACCAATAGAATTTGATTTAAAACATTCATCAAATTTTTTAAAACTTTGATAAATTCTAGCAAACTCTCCAAAATGAAAAATTGTATGAATTTGTTTTTTTACTTTTTTTAAGTTTTTTGAAATATCGATTGTATCTGATTTTATATATACAACCCTTTTATTTTTTAAGTGATTTTTTTTATTTCCTGATGAGTAATTGTCTAAACTAATTATTTTTTTATTAGTTTTTTTTAAAAGGGATTTAATTAAATTAGAACCAACAAATCCAGCCCCACCAGTTACAATTATGAGATTTTTCATTTTAGATATGCCTGGCAATGTCCTACTCTTCCATGTCTTAAGACAAAGTACCATTGGCGCTGAAAGGCTTGACTGCCGAGTTCGGAATGGGATCGGGTATTACACTTTCGCAATAATTACCAGGCAAGCTTTAATACTAAAATTAAATAAAAATGTAAAGATTAATCTAATCTATAATAAATCTAAATAGCTTTGAATTTAATAATTAAAAGTATGATTAATTGATTTATCTTTTTTTAGTATATTTTGAAGATTGAAGTGAATTCGAGATATAGACATAAAATAATCCAATTATTAAACCAATTGCCATTGCTTGGAGTATAAGAATTTTGTCATCTATTCCAGATTTTATAAACTTTGTTCCATTTATGTCTATTGATGCTGATAAAAAATTTTCATTATCTGTCAAAAAAATAGACTCATATTGATTCCTTGCTCTTTCCAAACTTTTATCTTGAACAATATTTTTTCTTTTTATATCTAAATCAATTTTTGTAGATAAAAAAGCTAGTCTTTTTTCCCCTCGTTGAATAGTTTTATCCTGTTCTAATTCTCTTTTTTTTTTTTCTAGCTCAAATAAATTATTTACAAATGGGTAAATATTTTCACGTTTTTCAATTATTTCTATTTCTTTTTCGATAGCTTCATAACCTCTTAAATAAAATGGGCTATCTGTTTTTACATTTGCTATTATCTCATATTCGGTATTGTATGTTATTGCTTCAATTGTGTTTTTTTCAATATTCAACTTACGGGCCATAGCTGCTTGTTCTTTTAGATAAGATAATCTATCCAATGTATTTCTACGATAATCTGATACGCTGTTTGTAATTTTATTTTCGATATCTTCAATTTTAAAATTTTGCTCTTGTTCAAACCTAGCTAAATCATAATTAAATAAATCTATTTCCTTTTGAATTTGTTTGGATATATCTTCCACAGTGTATTTTTTAACTTCCACAATAGATGAAAATAATTCCTCAAAATGTTTATTTATAATTTGTTTTACTATTTCATTTGTATATTTATCAACATGTAGCAAAATAGATTTCCACTTTTCAAAATCATGGTAAGTAAATTCAATTGTATTATATTTAGATTTGTTAGAATCATCATCAATTTTTGGTTTAATAATTTCAATTGATGAAGCAAGATTAGCGATTGCATTATCGTACTCTTTTTCATTGGCATATAAATTTTCATCTATCAAATTATATTTACGTATAGCATCTTCAAACACAGATTTTTCATCTAGTGTTTCAATAAACAAATTTAGAAGAAAATCTTTTGATATTTTATATTTATCTTCAGCTTCAAAGTTAAGAGTTTTTAAGTTATATTTTAATAAATTATTGAAACTAATATATTTATATTCTTCTGAAGAACTTATTGGTTTAACTTGAGTTTTTGCAGTAAAATTTTTTTTTTGCATTTCGGAAAGAGTATACAGAATTAAAACTGAAATAATTATGGAAAATATAATTTTCAACTTACCTTCCCAAATTATTATTAATAAATCAGATATGTTAATTTGGGTTTCTTCTATTTGATTCTTTCTTGCCATAAAATTAGTTATATAAACAATACTATATCTAAATTAAATAATAATTTAATCAATAAATAACATTATTTTATAACTATTTAATATTAATTAATATTGTAAATTAACTCTAAACTTTTTCTTTATTAATAAATCAATCATAATTATTTTTTTTTGGAGTAAACAGATTGTAAAAAAAATCCTACCGGTAAACTATAGACTATCATTAACCAATTATTAAAAAAATTACCATTCGGTGAAAAAGGCCACACTGTTATTAATAATCCAGCTAATAAACAAACTTGATAATCTGTAAGTGGTCTTTTTTGGTTTAAAATTATCGATCTTATCTGACTTGAAGTAATGTAGAAAATATAACTAAGAGCACTAAGCAAAAATAAAAATCCTACAATTCCTGTTTCAGCTAATAATTGTATATAAAAATTATGAGGATGAGTATTACAAGGATAATCGCCAACTGCATACTTTTTGTTTTTACATATTAACCTAAACATTTTAGGTCCATGTCCTATTATAGGCTTCTCTTTAAACATATTGTATGCAGTTTTAATAGCACTATCATGAGCCAGCGAAAAAATTAACTTTTCACCTGATCTTTCAATTTCACCTGATCTTTCAATTATGCCCATACTTTTAGCTGGATCTTTGAACATTCTATCAGTCAATTTTTGTGAGTTTAAACTTAAAACTGTGATAGCAATTATTGCCAGGAAAAATGTTGCTAATCTAAATTTTTGGTATTTTTTGATTAAAATTATAATGAAAATTGTAGATAAATTTAAAAAAAAGAAAGCAGTTCGTTCACCTGACATATAAATTAAAATATCAACTAGTATGAATAAAAGTCCTATAAAATATATTTCAAATTTCTTTTTTTTTTTTATTAGAAACAAAGCAAATAATAATGGAAATAATCTTGATAAATATGATCCCATAATTAATTCATCACCAAAAAAAGATGAGACTCTGATTCCTGTTATTTTAAAACCTATTAAGTTTACTCCTGAAAAATATTGAAAATATCCATCAATAACTAAAGCTAAAAAACATAAAATTAATGCATGATAAATATAAGTTAATATATTTTTGTTTTTATCAATTAAGTACCAAATAAAGCAACTGAACACTCCAATCCTAAAATAAAAAAAAGAACTATTTATACTAAAATCTATATTTTCAGCTTCTAAGCTACAGATGATCGAAATTATACAAAAAAATATAAATGTAATAAATGGAATATTATTGAAATAATAGAAGTTATTATTTTTCAAAACATAATATAAAAAACACAAAGCTGAAAAACTTACGATTAAATCTGGAAAAAAAGGGCCCCAGATCAAAAAAGGTATGATTGATGCAATAATTAAATTTATTATAACTGTATTTGAGTATTTTAAATTATTCATTAAATGTTTTTAAATTAATTTAAAAAAAAATATTAAGTCTTGAAATTGATAATTTTATTTTCTTGATCTTTAATTAAAGAAATTTTTTTCATATTTTGTTTAGAATTGAGTTGTTCTTGATAAACATTATCTACAATTTCTGAGTTAGGTTGATATGAGGTAACCAATTTACCAATCAAACTTTTAACTTCGGCTACTTTATTAATTTCTAATAATTTATATAAATTTTCTAAATCTATTTTAAGTTGATCATATGGAATAAAATTATCCTCTGCTTTATAAATTTTTTCATGATAAGTTTTTTGAGGATTGTCACCAATTAATAATTCTTCATATAATTTTTCCCCAGGTTTTAGGCCAATAATTTTAACTTCAATTTCACCATTTGGATCGTTTTTATCTTTAACAGTAAATCCTGATAGCTTTATCATTTTATAGATTAAATTTTGTATTTTTATACTTTTGCCCATGTCAAGAACAAATACTTCAGAATTTTTTCCCATAGCTCCTGCCTGTATGACCAGTTGAGCTGCTTCCGTTACTGTCATAAAGTAGCGTGTTACGTCTTTATGAGTTAATGTAACCGGGCCACCCTCTTTGATTTGCTTTTTAAATTTTGGAATAACGGAGCCTGAGGACTCTAAGACATTACCAAAACGAACAATTGAAAAATTAATACTAATGTTATCTTTATTATAATGATAAATCCCTTGCATGCAAAGTTCAGAAAGTCTTTTGGAAGCTCCCATTATGTTAGTGGGTCTTACTGCCTTATCGCTTGATACTAAAACTAAATTTGAAACTCTTTTATTCACTGAAGCTTTTGCAACAGCAATGGTGCTAAAGACATTGTTATTAATTCCTTCACAAATATTTTTTTCAACTAATGGTACGTGTTTATAAGCTGCAGCATGATAAACTGTATTAACTTTAAAAGTTTCAAAAATTGTCTCCAATTGTTTTTGATTTTGTGCATTAATAAGCAAGGGGATAATTTTTAAGTTTTTATTGATAACAATTAATTCTTCATAAATTTTATAAAGAGCATATTCGTTTAATTCTAAAAGTAATAATTTATTAGGTCTTAATTTTATAATCTGACGGCATAATTCTGAACCAATAGAACCTCCGGCACCTGTTACTAACACCGTTTTTGAATTAACATTTTTATTCAATAATTTAGTATCAGCTTTAACTTCATCACGACTTAATAAATCTTCAATATTTAAATCTTTAATATCTGATATTGTTATTTTACCATCTACTATTTCTGAAATGCTCGGTAAAGTTTTTACGTTTAATTTATAGTGATTTAAACTCTCTATAATTTTATTTCTTTTTATTCTACTAATTGTTGGCAATGCTAGAAAAACTAAACTAATATTTTTTGAAATAATTAATTTTTTTAATTTTTTTGTTGAATAAACAATTTTACCCAATAAAACTTGTCTATGTAGCTGTTTATCGTCATCCAAAAAACCTGCAACTTTAAATTCTGGACTATTTTCTAAAGCTGTGACTAACTGTCTTCCGGCTTCCCCGGCACCATAAACTAGTATATTTTTTTTAAGTGGTCTTTTAAAATTAATATTATTACTTAAAAGTAATTTTACTCCTAATCTTGAACAAATTATAGAGAAAGATAATAGAATGGGTTGAATTACGCCTATTGTTCTTGGAACTCCTTTAATACTAAAAACTCCAATCACTAAAAAATACAATAACGCATAAACAAAAGTAGAAGCCAAAATAGTAAAAATTATAGAGATGCCAGTATAACGATAAATAGTTCGGTATAATCCAAATAACCAAAATATTGGTAGTGCAATTATTACCGATATAAATGCTGGGTAAAAATTAAAGTTTTTAAAAAGAATAAGTTGTTCTAATCTTAAAATAAAAGCTAGCCAAGTACACAAAACACATAAAGCTATATCTGTAATAATGGCAATTGATCGTTTTGAATAGCGATGAAGAGACAAAATGCTATTTGCAAATTCTTTTAAATATTTTTCCATAAAATTTAATATTCATATTTTATTAAATAAGTTTAATATTTTTAAGCTATTTTAAAGTATAAGTAAAATGCACATAAAATTTAACAGTAAGAATTAAGATTTATTATATCTTTTAAATTTTTTTTCTTAATTAAATGAGTTTTTTTTAAAATAAAATACTCTTATATCTATTACCCATTAGTTAATAACTATTTTTCAAAATTCTTTATTTAAAAATTATTATTAATTAATATATAATAAATGATTACTTCAAAATTATATTAAAGTTTAATTTATTTTATGGGAACAAGCATTTTATTTTTCATCAAAAGCATTCCCTCTTGAAGATTTATCAGTGGTTCAAATCCAAAATTTTTTTTTGCTAATTCAGAATTTAAATCAAATCGAGAAAATTCAGATTCATTTTTATCATCGTCGCAAATCTTTATTTTACCATTTTTAAAAATAGAAATAGCAATTTCAGCAACCTCTAAAATTGTATTCGATTCTCTTGAGGAAATATTAAAAGTACCCCAAGTTTTTTTATTAAACGCTTGGAAAGCTGCATTAGCAACATCATATGCGTGAATAAAATTAATTTTATTTCTTGATCCTTTGACTTTTATCAAATCATTAGAGGAAGCCATATTTAAATAATTTTGAACTAGCTTACTAGATAGTAATCCATATCCATATATAGAAGACGGTCTTAATATAACACACTTTAATCCATCCAAGCTTATATGGTTAAAAATATTTTCTGCAAGAAGTTTTGAATATCCATAAAACCCTCCAAATCCATTCACTACTTTAGAATTATTTTCATTAATTTTTTTAGAATAAGGATTTTCATAAACTACTGCTCCAGATAAGAATATGATAGTGACATTCCTTAATTTTGCCCACTCTGCCAAATTTAAACAAGAACGAACATTTATATCAAAAATTTTTTTGGTTTGATTGTTATCATCAATTAATTCATTATTTGGCACCATGGCGCCGAAGTGGAAAACTGCTGATACTGATCCAAAAATATAATCTAATTGATCAAGATTTTTCCATTCACTCAAATTCCAATCTTGTCTAGTAACTGCTTTAAATTGTATACCCTTACTTTTAAGCAAACTTATCATATGACTACCTGTCATACCATTAGCGCCTGTTACTGCGATTTTATTCATGAAAATAAATTTAATTGTTTGGTTATAACTGGCTTGATTTTTTGATTAGAAGAAAATTTTTTTAGTAAACTTTTTTTAACTACAAGTTCTGACCAATATCTTATAACAGTCGAGTTGTAATCAATATTGATAACACATTTAAGACCTAAGCTTTTTTTTAAATAAAACTCAACAGGATTAAAACCTAATTGAGAACAAAATGGTGTTGTACCGGAAAATCTACTATTGATCTCAAAAATTTTTGGCTTACCATATTTATCAATTCGCAATTGAAAATTACAACCACCATCAATTTCAAGCTTTGAGGCTACCTCGAAGACATATTGCTCAATTTTTTTTGATTTAATAGGTTCTGCTTTATATGTATCCCCAAATCTTAACTTCCTTTTCAAAACTAAAACAGGAGATATTTGATTGCCAATTTTGACCACAGTACAAGTATATTCTGTCTCATCGTTGCCTAAATATTCCTGCAAAATAACATTTTTGGTATCCTCTAGATGCGGTGTTAATTCTTTTAAATTATTAATTTTGTAAACTCCTATCGAATTACATCCAACGGATGGTTTGATTATCAAAGGAAATTTTGCACTTTTTACGTCTAAATCTTTTAAATAAATAGTTTTTGGAAAATTAAAATTATGTTTTTTAAGGAATGATGCGGTTTTAAATTTATTATTTGAAATTTCTATAACCTCTAATGATGATATTATTGTATGAACATTAAATTTGCTCTTAAAAATTTGCTTATTTTTTGCACAAAATTTTAATTCTAAATCTGTTCCTGGTATATAAAAATCTATTTTTTCTTTTTTAAAAATCTCTTTTAAATTTTCTAAATAATAAATAGAATTGTGTCTTTCAATTATATATGATTTGTCCACTGCATACAATCCAGCGGAAAGTTCATTAATGTCAGTGGCGATAATTCTAATATCAATATCTTTAATCATTTTTAAAGATTTAATTACTCCTTGACCTATGCCACCACCAGCTCCCGTAACTAAAATATTCATTGTTATTTATACCTTTAAATAATCTATTAATTTTTTTTTGGTCTCTTTACTAAACTTGGTTTCCTTAATGAGTTTTATTGAATTACTAAAATTAATTTTTAACTTCTTAAAATTAGCTTTATATAATTCATTATTATATAATTCCATTATAATATATCCAGACCCTTTGCCTCTAGGTTGGCCTATTGATCCAGCATTAACAATCAACTGATCTGGATTTTTAGATTGAACAGGATATGCTTCAACTTCATAAATATTTTTATTATTAATAGCAAAAAATAACTGTCTATGAGAATGACCAAACACACCAGCAAAAACTTTTTTTTTACGCAATTCTTGAAATGATTTATTCAAATTATCAGGTTTTTCTACATAGCTCCAATCTCCATACAAAAAAGGGTTAGCATGAGAAAAAAATATATTTCCAATTATACAATTATCACGCCAAGAAAATATATTTTTTAGCAGAACAGGTGAAATTTTTTTTAACGTCCACTCAACTGACTCATCAACAAATTTAGGAAGTTTATAGTTTGTCTTCTTAATATTTGATTGCAGGTCAAAATATAATTGATCGTGATTTCCTTTAATAAAAATTGTGTCATATTTATTCTTATATTCTTCTAACATATTTAAAACTTCTAAAGGTTGACAACCATATGTTAAGATATCACCTAAAAATATTGTTCTATCAATTTTTTTATCTTTTAAATCTCCCAAGGCTACTTTTAATGCATCTAAATTTGAATGAATATCAGAAATGACTGCAATTGTAGTTTTTTTATTGGGTTTTTGCGTTGCGAACACTGTATCAAATCTTATCATTATATCATTTTCCTTTGAATAGATATTATCACGAACTAAAACTTTCTTTATCGTTAGAAAGAGAATTTTTATATCTAACCAAAGAGACTGATTTTCTAAATACCAAATATCTAATTCAAATTTTTCATTCCAATTAATCTTATTACGCCCATTAACTTGTGCCCAACCTGTGATACCAGGTTTTATATTATGACGTGTTGATTGTTTTTCCGAATAATAGGGTAAATAATCCATTAATAAAGGACGTGGTCCAACTAAACTCATATCTCCTTTTAAAACATTCCAAAGCCCAGGCAGCTCGTCTATACTATATGATCTTAAAAACTGACCGAGTTTTGTAATTCTATTCGTATCATCTATATGAGAAACATTTTTATTATTAGTGTTTGCCATTGTTCTTAATTTATAAATATTAAAAGGGACACCATGTAATCCTGAACGTGTCTGTTTAAAAAATATTGGAAACCCATTAAAAATCCATATCAAAATGAAAAATAAAACTATGATAGGAAAAAATACTATAACTAGCCCTAAACTTAAAAATATATCAATTAATCTTTTAAAATATTTTTGATACATAAATCAAATATGTAAAGACAATATTTTTTTAATCAAATTAATTTCAGATTTTATTTTAATAATATTTCTATAGGGATTAATTGGAAACATAATACTTGTTTCACCAAGTAGTTTTGCATTTAATAATCTTTTTTTTGGATAGAAATTAAGTTTTTTAAATATTTTTTCTCTGTAAATTTCAGGACATGATCCAACCCCACAATTAATTTTATTGCTATTAAGTTGTTGAATTAACTTATTTTGGTTAATCTTACTTTTATTTATAAACAAGTTTAAACGATAGAAAGCATGAACACTTTGACAATTCTTATTTAATTTTGTTTTTAGAAAATAGGTTTGATATTTAAATTTTGGTTTTTTTAAAATATCATATTTCAAATAATAATTTTTTAATCCATTTAAATATAAATTTGCTATAATGTTTCTTTTTTCAATTTGCTTATCTAATAATTTTAATTGGTCTCTTCCAATCGCAGCTTGCATTTCAGTCATTCGAAAATTTGAGCCTAAACCATCATGTAGCCATTTAAATCCAGTGCTATGTTTTTTATTAAAAACACTTTTGTAATTTTTGCCATGATCTTTTAAAGACCATAGTTTCAACCATAATTTTTTATTATTAGTTGAAATCATTCCACCCTCACCCCCTGTTGACATAATTTTATCTTGGCAGAAAGACCACGTGGATATATGTCCAAACGAACCTACTTTTTTGCCTTTATAAATTGCACCATGAGCTTGAGAGCAATCCTCTATTAAAAAAATTTTGTTTTTTTTAGTAAACTTTATAATTGGTTCTAAATCACATGATAGTCCATTTAAGTGAACAACAATTATTGCTTTTACATTTTTTTTATAAACTTTTTGAATACCTTCAATACTCAAATTTCCATTATCATCTACGTCCGCAAAAATAGGTTTTAATCCCAAATTTAAAACACAACTTGCTGATATAATAAACGATCTTGGAGTTACTATAACCGAGTCTGTTTTTTTTAAATTCAAGGCTTTTAGAGCAATCTCCAAAGCTACACTTCCATTTGAAACAGTTAATGAATATTTAACATTATGATAATCTGAAAATTCTTTTTCAAAATATTTACACTGATTACCAGTCCAATAATTTACTCTTCCAGATTTGAGAACTTCTTGAACTTTTTTTAAATTATTTTGATTAAAATAAGGATAACTTAGTTTCATAGTAATAATTTAAGTATAATTGTTTTATATTGAAAATTAAAATAATTTGATAGGAATTATATTATAATTATAATCTTTCTTTCATATATTTATATTAAGATGCCTACAATCTTAAAAATTAAATTTAAATAAATCATAAATTCATTATTTTTATCATACTTTTATTAACCTTATTAATTTCGTACTTATTTTTTGCTAGTAGATAACTTTCATTAGCCATTTTTTCAAGATTCTCGTCTGTCTCATTAAGTAATCTAATCATGGCATTAGCGAGAGATACTGAATCTTTAATTGGAACTAATAATCCATTTTTTTCATGAATTACAGTTTCACGACAACCTGGTGCGTCAGTTGTAATTATAGGTCTACCTGTTGAAAGTGCTTCAAGTGTAGATCGTGGTATACCTTCACGATAATATGAAGGTAATACGAAATATTTACAAGATTTTAAGATAGATTGAACTGATTTTAATTCACCGAGATATTCAATATCACCTTGATTTATCCAAACTTTTAACTCATCAGCACTTATACCTAAAGGATTTTTATCAAGTCCTCCTACTAATTGAAATTTTGCATTAGGGAATCGTGAACGAACAATTTTAGCTGCTTCAACATATTCTCTTACTCCCTTATCAATTAATAACCTGGCAATCATTAAAAAAACTGGTTTTGAGGGCAAACTAGTAAATGGATAAAAATTTAAGTCAACTCCAGAACCATTTACAATATATGATAGATTTTTATCTTTTATTATATTAAATTTTAAAAACAAAGACTGATCATCTTTATTTTGAAAAATAATTTTCACTGAGTTCTTTAAACTTTTGCTATATAACTTTATCATTAAATATTTTAAAATTTTAATTTTTATAGAATTTCGTGTTGAAAAAGCATACCCCGACCCAGTAATTAATGGATAATAGCTAATTTCTTTAAAATATTTTAAAACTAAGCCTGTATATATTACTGTTTTGGCTGTGTAGGAAATTACTATGTTTGGTTTTAAATTTTGCAGAATTTTTTTAATTTCAAATAAAGTTTTATAATCATCTATAAGATTAACGCTTTGTCTAGAAAGAAAAAAAATATTTATATCAACTCCTAAATCTAATAATTTTTGTTGTAAATTATTTGAAAAATTATTTATTGGTGCTGCTACACTTACCTTATGACCTCTAGATAAAAGTTTTTTAATTAATGAAAGTCTAAAATTTACTAATGATGGACCATAGCCAGAAATAATCAAAATATGTTTCATTATATTAATCTTATATTTTTAATTGATATATAAAATTTTTAATTATTTTCATCTACCCAAGCTTGAAACATTAATATATCCCATAATTCATATTGCCAATTCTCTTTACCATGAATATGTTCCTCCCATTTATCTCTAATCAATTTTGGATTAAAATAACCCTCTTGCTTTAATCTTTTTTCATTTAATAAATTTTCAGCCCAATCTTTTAGTGGTCCCCTTAGCCACTCACATAGTGGAACTCCAAAGCCCATTTTTGGCCTCTCAGTTAAATTTTTTGGAACATATTGATTTAAAATTTGCCTTAAAATCCATTTTCCAGTTCCTTGTCTTAACTTGAAAGAATGAGGAATTCTCCATACATATTCAATCAGCTTATGATCAAGAAAAGGTACTCTTGTTTCAAGTGATGATGCCATTGCTGCTCTATCGATTTTTACTAGAATATCATCAGGTAGATAAGTTATAGAGTCTAGGGCCATCATTTGCTGTTGAATGTCAAGTTTTTCAAGATTTGGTTTAAATTCTGTTAAAAAAGTACCTGGTTCTTTAATATTCATTATGACTTGTTCTGGATTTTGCCAGTGTGAGCAAAGCATATAATACAGTTGGTACATAGTCTTAGCATTAAGTACATTAGCTCCCTTATACATCTGATCTCCAAAATTAGTATACTGTTTGAATTTTGGTATAAATTTTGATATTTTCTTCCAATTTTGAGATGATATTGACTTTGTGCCTAATGATAAAAGTTTTCTAAAAGATAATGGCATAAAACGAAATAAGTTAGAAAATCTTTTACTAATTATATACCGATTATATCCACAAAATAATTCATCTCCTCCATCACCTGAAAGGGCAACTTTGACATGTTGTTTTGCTAATTGTGATACTAGGAAAGTTGGAACTTGAGAAGAATCTGAAAAAGGTTCGTCATAAATAGTGGATAATTTTGGTATTACTTCTAGGGCATTTTTTGGTGATACATAAAGTTCGGTATGGTCAGTACCAAGATGTTTTGCTATTTTTTTTGCGTAAATTGCCTCACTATAATCATTTTCACTAAAGCCGATTGTAAAAGTTTTAATAGGATCCTTGGATTGTAACTGCATTAAAGCTACTATTGTTGAAGAGTCTATTCCACCTGAAAGAAATGCTCCCAAAGGAACATCCGATATCATTTGTTTTTGCACAGATGACTTTAGATGTTTTTCAAGGTCTTTTTGGATATCTTTCTCATTGAGTGATAGCTGGTTATTATCACCATAAATCACATTTTCTATTAAAGACCAATAACTCTTAGATTTTGGTAAGAAATTTTTTTTTAAATTATTTTCTTTTATTTGTAAATAATGACCAGGAGTTAATTTATATATATCTTTATAAATTGAATAAGGTGCTGGAATACAATTATGACGCAACTGAAGAGCAATTACATTTCTATCAATTTCCCCTCTAAATTCAGGATGTGCTTTTAATGCCTTTAATTCTGATCCAAAAAGAAAAACTTTGCCATTACCCTCACCTTGATAACCATAATAAAGTGGTTTTTCTCCAACGCGATCTCTAGCTAGTGTAAGACAATGTGATTTTTGATCCCAAAGTCCAAAAGCAAACATTCCATCAATTTTATTTAAAGTATTTTCAACTCCCCAAAAATCAATTGCTTCTAATAGCGTTTCAGTGTCAGAGTAGCCTCTCCACTTAAGATTAGAATTATTTTTTTCAAGTTCTGTTCTAATCTTTAGATGATTATAAATCTCTCCATTGTATGTCAAAATATACCTACCTGAATTTGATCTCATGGGTTGATTCCCTGCTTTCGACAAATCTATTATAGATAATCTTTGATGGCCTAATACAAGACCTAAATTTTCATTTGACCATGTGCCGTTATTATCTGGCCCCCTATGAGAGATGGCAGAATTCATTTTTATAATAATATTATTAAAAGTTGATGGGGATTTAGAGTAAAAACCGGTAATACCACACATTTTTAATTTTTTTTAAATCCAATAAATTGAAAAAAAGATGAACCATTTTTAAAATTGATTTTTTCAATCATTTATATCTCAACAAATTATATTTTTAATTACCATAGTATTCTTTATACCAATTAACAAATTGTGATACCCCATCTATTACAGATGTTGATGGTTTATAATTAAATTTTTTGCTCAATTTTTCTGTACTTGCATTTGTATCTTTTACGTCTCCTGGCTGCAAAGGTAAAAAATTTATTATTGCTTTTTTTCCTAAAGCCTTCTCTAAAGCATTAATATAATCAATAAGATGAATTGGATTGTTATTTCCTATATTATAAATTTGCCATGGTGCTTTGCTTGTACCTGGATCTGGTAAATCACTATCCCATTCATCATTACTTTCAGAAGTATTATCAACAGCACTTATTACCCCTTTAACAATATCATCTATATATGTAAAATCTCTTGTATGTTTGCCATGATTAAATACATCAATAGGTTTTTCATCTAAAATATTTTTTGTAAATTTAAATAAAGCCATATCAGGTCTTCCCCAAGGTCCATATACTGTAAAAAATCTTAGTCCAGTTGTTGGAAGTTTATAAAGATAACTATAAGTGTGAGCCATTAGCTCATTTGATTTTTTTGATGCTGCATAAACTGATAAGGGATGGTTTGCACTATGGTGCTCTGAAAATGGCATCTTCGTATTAGCCCCATATACACTAGAAGTACTAGCATAAACTAAATGTTTTACATTATAATTTCGACAATTTTCTAAAATATGAGCAAATCCGACTATATTACTGTTAATATACGAGAGAGGATTTTTTAAAGAATAACGAACACCTGCTTGAGCCGCTAAATTAACTACCACATCAGGTTTTTGTTCTTTAAAAATTTTATTTAAACTATTCTGATCACAAATATCTTTACAGTAATGCGAATAATTTGGATATTCTAACAATTTTTTTACTCTTGACTCTTTAATTTTTGGATCATAGTAGTCATTATGATTATCAATTCCTATAATAGCATCTCCCCTTTTTAAAAGCACTAAACTTAAAGAAAAACCAATAAAACCTGCAGATCCTGTAATAATTGTTGTCAATATTTTTCTCTAATTATATTGTTAATAATTTTAAAAATAATCATTTACTTTTTATTTAAGATCTTTGATCGTAAAATGCCAGAGCCATAATTTTTAAGTTATATAAACAATATTTACCTTTAATTTTTTTAAATAGATTTTTTTATACAAGTAATTTATTTATTTTTTATATAAATTTTGTACCATAATTTATTATAAGATTTAATCATTTTAATCATATCAAAGTTTTCTTTTATCCTTAATTTTGCTTTTTCACATCTTTTGACCCATCTTTTTGTTCCTATTTCATTAATCGCTTTTTCAATTACTTTTGCCAATCTAATAGAGCTATTAGGTGGAACTACCCAGCCAGTTTTACCAACAATTATTGAAGAGTCACCTACATTAGTTACAATGCAAGGTGTTTCAAAAGCCATTGCCTCTGCTACAACATTGGGAAAACCTTCTCCATAACTACTACTTAATATATGTATGTCTATGCCATTCATTATTTTTGATATATCTCGATTAGACTTTAATAATTTAACATGTTTATTTAAATTTAATTTTTTTATCTCATAAATTAATTTTTTATTTTTATAAATATTTGACCCTGTTAAAACACAATAAAAATTTATATTCTTGCATTGAATTATTTCAAGTGCTTTAAATAAGTTTAAATGATCTTTTTGTATATCATAACGAGCTACACAACCAATCAATGGTATCTGCTTTTTTATATTTATCTTTTTTCTAAAATTTTTTTTTTTTAATTTGTTAGGTTTTAAAATTGATAGATCATAACCATTTGAAATTAATCTGAATTTTTTTTTATCATAATTTTCTATTTCAAAAGTTTTTTTTGCTTTTTTTGACGCAATTATAATTAATTCAGGTATAAAATAAGATAATTTTGCAAGTGCTTTTAACATTAAAATAGTTGTTAGTTTTGCTTTTCCAATTTCAAGTTTTGAATAACGTATATTCCAAAAAATATTTTTTACACCAGCTAACCGTGCTGCTATGCCTCCAATTAAATCACTTTGAACTAACCAGGTTTGTACAATATCAGGTTTTAAAGAACGAATTAATTTTATAAGATAAAAAAACTTATGAATTGAAAAAAAATTTGAATGAAGACAATAAATTTTAATATTTAAATTTTTAATTAATGAAAAATATGTACCATCGTCAGTAAGTGAAACAACAATATGTGTGTTATTCAAGTCATATTTACAAATTTTAAATAATGTTTGTTCTGCACCCCCTTCATTTAAACCATTAATTATATGTAAAATTTTCATTTCAAATAATAACTTAAATACAACTATTTATTTTTTATAAAATATAGATAGCATTAAAAGATCTAAAAGACCGTAAATATAACCTATTAATAAAAATGGAAACTCTCTTAATTTTAAAAGTTTAAGTGTTTTATTGTGAAACGAGTATCGGTAAAATAGAATTGTACATTTGAGTCTATAAAATGGGGACTTAAATTTTTTACTTTCTAAACCCATTTTATAAAATTTAACTAAATATTTTGGATAATTAACCTTAAGAGGCAATAAATTAGCTGTCATACCATCGCTAAGATATTCTTTAACTTTTACTGGCGAGCAATTAATAGGCAGACAATCTTCTTTTTCTGATATCTTAAACCAAAGATAGCTTGTGGGTATCCGTCTAATATCTTTAGGATCCTCATAAATAGCCTGAAAAATTAACTTACTTTCAACAACTTCCTGTAAATCATCTTTAATTTTATAGTCAGATCGTAAGCTTATATAATTAACTGGAGGAATTCCATCTAGCGAAACGATACGTGAAACAGAATTTTTTAAAGTTCTAATTGGAAAAACAAAAAACTTTGTATCAGTATTCTTTTTAATTAATTCTAAAATATTTTCAATTCCTTCTTTTTCAAAAAAATCATCGGAGTCTACTATCATAATAAAATCTGCTTTTGAATTTAAAATTGATAATCTTAATGCCGAAGCTCTTCCGTTATTCTTTTGGTAATTATAATTTATTGATATTCTAGATTGATGACTTTTAACAACCTCATAAGTATTATCTATTGATCCATCATCACAAATTGAAACCATAATTTCATCAATTGATGGTATCGATTTTAACAAACGATCTAATAGTTTCGATCTATTATAGGTTGGGATGCATATAGCTAATTTTTTCATAAATAATTAAATTTATAAAATTTAGTTCAATTTTGAATTTTTAAAATTTATTTTAAATATACTTAAAAAAGCTAAAAAATAAAATGGATAAAACATCCAAGTAACTGAAAGAAACCGATCTATATAATAAAATTCTGAAAATAACAAATAAACAAGAGAAGAATATAAAAAATGAAATTTATATAAATCTTTTAAAAATTTATTTTTGTAAATTACATTTCGACATTGAATAACTAAAAGAGAAAACAAAGGAAGGCTTGAAAATAAAATAAATCTCAATTTATCCTCTTGATTTAATTTTGAAAAAACATCTTCTGGAACAAAAAATAGATCAAGATTATATATAAAGTTAATGTTCATTAAATACAATGCATCATTAATACCAAATGAGTAAACTAAAAAACTTATTATAAATATTAAAATTAAAAATTTTAAAGAGAAAAATCTTATTAAATAAAAAATTATGTAAAATAATAAAAAAATATAATGAGATAATATTGAAAATATGATGAATAAAAATGACGAAAAAGAAAATACTTTTTTGACAAGAAAAAGGCTGATAAGTAAAAATATAGTACCAGTACCTTGCTTCAATAGAAAAGACGAATAACCATCATAAAAAGGATAAAAAAGAATTACTAAAGTAAAAAGTATAAATTTCCATAAATTATAATCTTTAACAATACTTATCCCACAAGAGAAAATGATTATATAAAAAATTAATTGATATAAAATTAAAAAAAATTCAAAACTTATCCATGAATGAATATATTTAAATATTAAATAAATTGTGGCACCATTGTAATTAATAACAGCATTACTTGTGTAATTTCTGTAATATTTTGATAAATCGCCACCATATTTTTCTTGTGTTAAAGAACAGTCTGAAAATATATCACAAAGTAAATAGTTTTTAACCAATACAAAAAATAAGAGTACAATTAATATAATAAATAAATTTAAATCTTTTTTTTTTAAAATCATAAGAAATTGTCTTTTATAATTTCTAACACTTCTTCCGCCCTAATATTCCAACTGTATTTCCTTTGAATTGTTTTGGCATTATACTCTCGTTTTTTTTTTGAGGAATCAAATATTGATAAACTTTTTTTTAAAACTTGATCAAAATTTGAAAGGTCATTAGAAAACTCAATGTAAGAAGAATTTGGCAATAATTTTTTTAATTCATTATTTTTTTCAGTCATTACTAAGCAGCCTGAAGCAATATTTTCAAAATAACGAGGACTTATAAGATTCAACGGAGACTTGCAATTAATATAAATTTTTGAATTCTTTTGAATTTTAGAATATTCCTTCATATTCAAAAATTTATGAGTTCTAAAAATTTTGCAAAGTATTCTTCCAACAAATGATGTTGGAATTGAATTCCAAAAAATAGACAAGTGTCTATATTCTTTTCTCTTTATCAATGGAATTTCAAAAATTAAATAGTATAATCTTTTAAGAATTCTTTTCCTAATATCTGACTGAACTTTATTTCCTCGTATATTTTGTAATACACCACTAAAAGCTAAATCATATTTTCTTTTTTTTTTTGAAAAATAAAATAACTCATCGTCATAGGCAAACGGTAAATATTTAAATTGAGTTTTTGCTTTATCTTTCCATATTTTACAGTTTTGATAGTGCGAAAAAACACAATCAATTTTATTTTTTTTTATCCATTTTAATTTTTTACTTAAATTAGCATATTCTTTGTTTAAAAATAAAAATTTTTTATGAGATATTTTAGATAATTCTGAATTTGGCCAAGGATCAATTTCAATTTGATTTCCATCCTCAAGCCAATGATGACCAATAAAAACAAAATCAAATGGTCCTTTAAGACTTATTATATCAAATACTGATTTTTTATAATCAAAATTTGAATAGCCAGGACCATAGAAATAAACAGATGTTATTTTGGAAAAAGTATTTAAAAATTCTTTCTGATAATTAGCAGATTTATATCCTGCTAAATTTTTAGTTAAAAATAAAACCCGTATCATTGTTTTTTTTTTAATTCTAATTCACACCAATCAAAAACTTTCTTTAAACCTTTATCAATTGAAATTGTAGGAGACCATTTTAAAATATTTTTTGCTTTAGAGTTATTAGCCATTCTATCAAAATCACCTTCGGGCTTTGATTTATCAAATTTGATTGAAATATTTTTTTTTGATATAAATACTATTCTTTGTGCAATTTCAGCTATAGATGTAGAATAGTTTGGACCTAATTGTATTACTCCATTAAATTTAGTTTTTTTATTTATTGCTTTTACAAATCCTGAGACAACATCATCAACATGGACGAAAGCCCTTTTTTGTCTACCAGATCCCCAGACAACTAATTCTTTATTTTGTGACTCTATTACTTTTCTACATAAAGCTGGGATTACCTGAGATATAGATGGATCGAGCTCAGCTGGTGATCCGTAAACATTATGTAACCGCAATATTTCTATATTTATTAAACCAGAATTATAAGCCAATTCAGCCTCATATTCACCCATTAACTTGCTCCATCCATAAGCGGATTCTGGTTCGGCTGGGTAAACCTCATCTTCTTTAAATGGTGGTGGATTAATCTTAGATTGTTTTGATTTAGGATAAGAGCATGCCGTTCCTGCATAAATATACTTTTTTACTTTATTTTTAATACAAGCTTTTAGAGTGTTAGTGTTAATTAAAGTGTTTGTTCTATAAAGAGAGCTCTCATTAGAAAACACATAATTAATACCTGCAACAACATCTGCTAAATGAATAACTATATCCATTTGTTTTGTTACCTGGAGACATTTTTTGTAATTTGTTAAATCTACTTGGTAAAAATTATTGTCTGGTATTATCATTGATTTCTTGTCCAATGATAAATATTCTTTTTTACCTCTCCAAAGGTTATCTGCCACAAATACGTTATAACCATTATGTACAAGTTTTTTGACAAGGTTTGATCCTATCATGCCTGCACCTCCGGTTACTAAAATTTTATATTTTTTTTTCATAATTACAGATTATGCTTTAATCAAAAAAATTTTTTACACCAATATTTTTTAAGACGTTTAAATAATTATTATATATTTCTTGATTTTTATTAATTGCTAATTCATTATCAACATAATAAAGAAAGTTTTTGTTATAAATTGATTTTGCATAATACAATGCTGAAGAAAATGATCCTATAATCATTTCGAGATTTTTTTGAGAGAAATAGTGTTCTGCAGTTGTTGAATTAATTGGATGTATGTTCGAATACTCAGATAAACTGTTTACTAGTACTCTATAAAATAAGCTATCTGTTCTTGGATGAGGGAAAAATAGTATTTGTTCAGAATTGTAAGAATATTTTTTTTTTATTTTCATCAATATTTTAATATATAGATTTTTAAAATAATCATTTTCATGAGAAAACGGTGGAATACCTAAAATCATACACTTTGGCTTAAATAATAGCTTTTCTTCAAAATTATTTTTTATAAAATTTTTATATATGTCTCTATTATTTAAATAATACTCATTATTTAAAAAAGGGAGATTTAAAGTTCTTTTATAATCTTTTTTAGCTTGCGCTAATTGTAAAATCCGAATTCTAGATTTATTGATTGTAAAAAACAATTTCAATAAAAAGTTAATCAATTTCTTTTCGTTTTTTCCGTAAGGAACATACTCACCCAGACCATCTTCTAATAAGAAAATTTTAGACGATGAAAAAAAAAACATAAATAGTAAAATTGGATATTGTATTTTCCCATAAACAAACATATAAGGAATAGATAAATGTTTTTTTAATTGAAATATTTTTTTTAAAATATGAAAATAGTAAAAAAAATTAAAAAATTTTATTCTATACTTAAATGAATTACGTTTAAGATATACTAACTCTACGTTAGCAAATTTTTCTATATATTGTTTAAATTCAAAAATTAAATTATCAGGTATAAAGTCTGAAAATATTGTTAGGTAAATTTTACTGTTTTTTTTCAATAGTTTATTTTCAAGAAAAAAAGATAAAAAGTTATATAGCTGATTAAATGATGAAATCATCAAAATAATACCTTCTTGATTTTTTTTAATTTTAAATTGCATTTAATAAACTATGAATAATTTTTAAATCATTTCTTCTAACACTTTTTAAATTACATGGCATGTAATCTTTTGTTTTAGTGTAAAGTTTGAATTTTGTATTGATATCAACACTATTGGATAAATAATTAATTAAAAATTTATCTACTTCAAGAATATCATTTTCGTTAATTTTTTTCTTTAAAAAATTATAATATTTTTTTCCTAGGTTTGAGATTACATTATTTACCCTATGTATATAAATAATATTTTTACCTACACATAAAACTTTTTTATTAAAAAATATTGTTTGTGCACTAAGGCTTGATGAAAGGTGAATAGTAAATTGACTGTCTTGAATAATACTTACTAAATTTTGTGGTCGATGAATAAATTGTATTCTATTATTATTAAAAAAAAATTTTTCATTTTTAAATTTTCTAAAAAAAAATATTAATGGATTTGTACGAGGATGAATTAAAAAAACTAATTCAGAATTAAAATTAGATAAATAATTTTTTATAAAATATTTTAATTTAGTTATATCTGCCAATAAATTTAATTTCTGATTATTATTTAGAATAACTAGGGCATATTTATTTGGTTTAGTGTTGAATTTAAAACCAAAGAAAAAACTTAACATATTTACCAAGACTTTAAAAAAATAAGCATTTAACTTATTTTTAATTTTTTCAGCTGAATAAGTTTCAATTGAATTGATGTAATTAATTTTAAATGTTTTAAAATTTTTTATCGAAAAATTTGTTTTCTTTTTTAATGGAAAGGGTTGCTTTAATAAATTTTTTGCTAATATATATCTATTTTTAATAAAAGATATCTCTGGTCTAATAAATTGCATTTTATAAATCTTTGAAATTTCATAAAAAATGAATTCATCCTCTAAAACAACACCATTAATAAAATAAGGCGATACAAAAATTTTATTTTTTTTACTTTTCAGTCTTATTTTTTGTAAGAAATAATTTATTTCATAAATTCTTTTTATATCTAAATTAATTCCCTTTTTTTTGAAATTATCTCTAATCATGTTTAATTTTTTTTTATTATACTTAAAATTTAAAAAATTATTTTTATAAGAATTTTTAAAAAGAATAATTTTAGAATATTTTTTTTTTAATTTATGCTCTACTACTTTGCTTATAAAAAATTCTCTGTTAGGATAATAAAATAAAACAATTACTTTGTTCATATTAATTCAAAAAAATAAATTCAAATTATTTATAATAATTAATCGTTCATTAATTAAATTAAAAAAATTCTTTTTTAGCAAGTATACTAATTGTATTTGCTCTAGAATTTTTTTCAGGGTATGCAATATGAATTAATGAAGCAATTTTGGTATCTTTAAAAATAGCTTTTCTATATTTTTTAATTGTTTTTTTAATGAAATATGAAAAGTTATCTTTATCAAATTTTTCTACTTTGTAACAAACCGCATTTTTTCTAAAGGATCCAAGTGCAAGTGTTTTATCATTATCAGAAAAAATAAATAATTTAGCTTTTTTTTTAAACTTAATTATATTATTTAGAGCAAATCCTTTTTTTGAAAAAATAACTACTGGAATATCAGGCAATTTATCAACTAAATTCCAGAAAATATTCTTTTTATTATTTTGATAATTAATATTTTCTTTAACTGGTGTAATTGTTTTTTTTAAATAGTTCTGCAGCCAATTTAGGATTACAGCCCAGTTTTTCATAATTGCAGTTTCATCACTTAACATTATAATATCAACATCAAGTTGTTCTGCTAATCCTAAAGACATTATCTCACTTTTTGAAGGCTTTAACCGATTATTCATCGATATTAGATTTTCTGTTGCATTAATTAAAGGTTTTCCGTTTTTCTTTGTTTCCTCCGCAATTTTAACTATTGATAAATATAAATTTTCATCTCCAATTTCTGCTGAGAGATCTCCTCTATCTATCATTATTCCATCTGAATATTTGATTATATCTTTATAATTTTTTAAACCTTCCAAATTTTCTATCTTAGAAATTATTAATTTTTCAGGAAATCTTTTTTTAATTTTTTGAATTATTTTTCCACTTTGTACGTAACTCAAGCCAATCGCATCAAATTTAATTTTGTTATATTTGTTTAGAAATTTACTATACTGTCTATTTTGAAAGCTATCATCGTATATAGCTAATGGTATATTAATTCCCTTTTTAGGCTTGAGGACAAAATTTTCTAAAGATTTTGCTAAAATAAAATCATTGCTTATTTTTATTATCTTAAACAAATATTTACCATCATCTAGACTGATAAAGTTTGGTTTTTTAATAATTTTTGGAAGTTTATTTGAACATTTAATATAAATATGTTTACTTGTTTTTTTAAAATTTTTTTTAAAAATGAAATAAATGTTTTCCTTTTTTTTTATTTTTATATCTTGTGAATTTTGAGTTCTGGGTTTAACTCCAGGAATATCTAAAAGTATTCTTACATTTTTATCAATTTTTTTAATTTTATTTGAAATATTTAAATGCCAATTTAAAATATTATGAGATCCATTCAGTCTTATAATATCTGTTATTTTAAGAATTTTTTCCAAATCTATATTTTTTTCTGAAATCGGTCCTATTGTGGGAAGAATTTTCATTATATTTATTAATAAATATTTTATTAATTTTTTTAATAACTAAATTTTATATAACTATTTAAGTTATAATCTATATAAAATTTTAATATTTTAAAAACAGTTAATAGTAACATATATAAGATTTATTAAAACTTGTAATTTTAAATATATTAATTTATTTAATATTGTAAAAATTTTTTATGTTTAATATTAATAAAATTTCTCCTATATTATTCTGTGGACATAGAGCTAGTGGCGGGGGCATGTATTCAGGTATATTTGATTTTCATCCTGAACTCTTAGTTTATCCACATGAGTCGAAATTCTTTCAAATTTTCTACCCATTTACAGAATTATTTAAATTTAATAAAAAAGAAAAAATTGATTACCTAATAAATAAAAATTTTGAATTTCTTAGACATCAATTTTTTGATGTATGTAAAGCTGATAAAAATTATTTTAATTTTGATCAATTTATAAAAACTTTTAAATTAGAAACTGAAAACTCAAATACCTGGGATGATTATTTTAAAGCTATGTTTAAAACTTATGCTAAAATTACGCCACAAAAACTTGATAATATTAAGTATTATATTGAAAGAACATCAAGTACGGAAATTTATGCTTATGAAATTTTAGATAAATTTCCAAATGCTAAATTCATTCATAACATAAGAGATCCAAGAGATAACTACGCATCTATAAAGTCTAGATGGTCAAAAAAATTAAAAAATTTATCCGATTCTGACACAATAGAAGCTTTAAGACAATCCTGTATTATGAGGGGAAGATTGGGGATAGACATGGGAATTTTAAATGAGAAAATAATGGGAAAAGACAATTATTTTTTTACAAAATATGATGAAATGGTTAAAAATCCAAAAGAAGAGCTTTTAAAAATATCAAATTTTCTAAACGTAGATTTCTCAAAATTTAATTTAACACCTACATTTTGTGGATTGTCATGGCCAGGGAATAACATGGATAATAAGAAATTTTCAAGCATTAGTAGTTCTCAATCTGGATTATGGAAAGAGAGAATTGATGATGAGGAAGCTGCATTAATGGAGTTTCACTTTAAAGATGTATTTGAAAAATTTAATTATAAATTCCACTTTTCTGAACAAGAGCAAGTTTCAGCTGCCAGAGAGCATTATAAATGGCTAAACCATTTTAGTAAATTTAAAGCAGATTTTTCACTGGCAACAAGATAAATTCAAATCAATTTTAGGCTTTTATGCTTATTTCTTATTTTTGTTGCAGAAATTTCTTCAAATTTCTTTGATAATCTAATCTTAGATATTTTATAGCCCACTTTTCTTCCATAAACTACATGACCTACAACTGGAATTTTTATAATTATAAACTTATTTTTATACTTTTTTAATTTATCATTGATTTTTTTTTTTACATAAGAAAATTGAAAAGGATTTTTTTTATTAATTTTATAACTGTCCATAATTAAAATTGCTACTTGATTATTCTTTTTCAAAGCTTTAATAAAAACTTGTTCGTGGCCAGTATGAAAAGGTTGAAATCGACCAATATAAATAGAAGTTTTTTTTCTCCAATTAAATTTATTACTCATTAGTTAGATTATTCTTTTCAAAATTTTATTAGATGAACTTTTTAAAGTTTCACAGTGAGTATGTACAGTAATTTTTTTATAATTTGATTTTTCATATTTAATATTAGAATTATAACCTATAAGATTTATGATTTTACCTATTTTGGCTTTAGCATATAATTTTTTTGTGTCTCTTTTAAATAACTCTTTTATTGTACAATTAACAAAAATTTCATAGTAGTTAGTACCAAATTTTTTTTTTGCATAAGCTCTTGTTTTTTTTAGTGGAGAAATTACTGAAACAATTACATAATCATAATCTTTATAAATTTCATGGACATATTTTATTATTGAAATATTGTTTTCGTATATTTTTTTTTTTGAAAAGTTATTTTTATATTTTTTATTTGATCTATACTTATCTCCATCAATATTTAAAATTTTAAATTTCATAGATTTAAGTTTTTTTGAGATAAATTTTGCAATCGTAGTCTTTCCAGATCCAGATAAACCCGTCAACCAAATAATTTTTTTCTTCATGAAATTAGATCTATATTAAAAAATTTTTTTAATATATATACAATTTATCTATGTATGAAAATTTATTTATTTATTTATCAATTTTTATACTTGTTTCAATTCAATCAATTATTGGTGTTGGTATTCTGGTAATTGGAACGCCTTTATTATTACTTTTAAAATTTAACATGATAGAAATCCTATCAATTTTGTTACCAATATCTATATTAACAAGTTTATTAAATTTTATTTTTATAAAACTAAAAGAAAAGAAAATAAAATTATCTATCGATAAAAATTTAAAAAAAAAATTTATACTTATTTGTGCACCATCTATCTTTTTTGGCCTATTAATTTTAAAAAGTTTTGAAAAAATAATAAATTTTAATTATTTAGTTTCATTTGTAATTTTTGTTTCTATATTTCTTGCTAATTTTGTTAAAAAAAAAATTGTAACAAACAATTTAAAAACAATATTTTTAATTCTTGTAGGATTTGTTCATGGTGTTACTAACTCGGGCGGATCATTACTTTCACTATTAATATCCTCCAATAATGAAAAAAATTACTCGAGGTATAACATTACCTTTTTTTATTTTTTTTTAGCTTTATTCCAATACACTATTTTCTTAATTGTTTTTAATAATCATAAAATATTTAATTCCAATTTTGAAATTATTATTCCAATATTTGCTGGTTTAATATTTGGTAATATTCTTTTTAAATTTTTTGACGATAAATTTTTTAAATTGTTAATTAAATTTTTAGCATTATTGGCTTCAATTTTTCTTATACTAAATTAGTTTCCATGAAAAAAAAATACATTAATAAAGCAGTTTTTTTAGATAGAGATGGAGTAATAAATTATGATTATGGATATGTTCACAAAATTAAAGAATTTAAATTTAAAAAAAATATATTTAAAATTGTTAAATATTTAAACGAAAATAATTATTTAGTTATCATTATCACAAATCAATCTGGAATAGGACGAGGTTATTATACAAAAAAAGATCTAATGATTTTACATAGTTGGATGAAAAAAAAATTTCAATATAAGGGGGCTTGTATAGATGATATTTATTATTCACCATATTATAAATTATCAAAAAAAAAATTTTCATATAAAGAAAAAATGAGAAGAAAGCCCAATAAAGGAATGATAATAGAAGCTAAAAAAAAATGGCTAATCAACATAAAAGAGTCTTACATGGTCGGAGATCGAGATATTGATAAAAAACTAGCTATTAATGCTAAACTAAAATTTATTAAAGTAAAATCAAACACAAATTTGTTTAAAATCATTACCAGTAAAATTAAATAAAAAAAATTATTAAATGATAAAAATGTTATTTAACAAAATATTATTTTACCTAAATGATTCTAGCAAATTTTTTTGAATATGAAAAAAAAGTCGAATAAACCTAAATTTTATAAAAGTCATTTTTTAAAAGATAACTCCATAGCAATAATTATATTAGCAAGATTAGAGTCAAAAAGATTAAAAAACAAAGCAATATTAGAAATTGATAATAATACCGTAATTGAAATTTTAATAAAAAGACTTAAGAAAAAATTTAACTCAAGTGATATTATTTTATGCACGTCCTATAAAAAAAAAAATTTATATCTTCAAAGATTTTCTAAAGAAAATAAAATTAAATTTTTTAGAGGATCTGATAAAAATATCTTTCAAAGAATTATTTTGTGTCAAAATAAATTTAAGTTTAAACACTTTGTTCGTGTTACTGGTGATAATCCTTTTACAGATTTAATAGCTATTGAAAAATTATCTAAAATTCATATAAAAAATAAAAATGATTATACTTATACTGATAGTTTACCAAGTGGGACTCGACCAGAAATATTTTCAATGGAGTCTCTAAGAAAATGTTCTAGAATCGCAATTGACAAAAGCTCATCTGAGTATTTAACTTATTTTTTCAAAAGAAGTATTTTTAAGATAGAAAATTTTTTCTTTAAAAAATATTTTAAAAATCAAGAAATGTACAATATTTCTATTGATAATAAAAAAGATTTTTATCTTTTAAAAAAAATTATTAAAGAAAAGAGAAATTTTTATTTTAATCTTAAGGACTTGATTAAAATTTTAATAAAATATTCTTCCCCATATAACACACTAAAAAAAAATACAAAAATTAAATTATTAACAAAAAAATATAATGTAAAATTTAAAGGAAATCTAGCAAATCGCATTTTATTATGATAAATTTATATTAATTGTGATTAAAGAAGATATTTAGAATACTCTTTGACTTGGAACTAATTTGTCTTGGGCTTGACCTCTAGCAGGCACACTACTCAAAGTGTAGAATCAATTGAATTTTTATCATAAACTATAAATCTAATTGTAGAAATGCAAAAATTTTCATACAATAAATAGCACTTAACTTTTTAAATTAATTTCTTTTCAAAATATTTTATATTTTTTTTAAATGTTTTAATATCATTTATACCTCTAGATCTTATTTCATTATTAGAGATAACAACTCCAACATTTAAATTTTTGTTTTGAGAAATTTTAACTATATCAGTTAAATAGAATTCATTACTTATAATATCTTTTTTAATTAGTTTTAATAATTTTTTAACTTTATAGTTAAAAATCATTATTCCCGAATTGCAAATATTTATTTTTCTTTGTTGCTTATTTGAGTTTTTATATTCAATTATCTCAATAATAGAATTTTTATCTCTTTGTATCAATCCACATCCTTTATTTTTATTTGTTTTAAAGGCTAAAATTACTAGATCATAAGTTTTACTTTTGTTTATCATTTTTTTTACATCAGATTTAAGAATGAAAGGTGTGTCAGCATATAAAATCATAAAATAATTTTTTTTATTAAATCGTCTATTTTTAAAAAATTCTTTAATAGCGTGTCCGGTTCCAAGAGGATTTTTTTGTAAAAAAAAATTATAGCTCCTTAATTCATTTTTTAAAAATATTAATGTTTTATTAATTACTAAATAAATTTTATCTGAAAAAGTTTCTGCTAGATTTATAGATATTTGAATAAGAGTTTTATTTTTTATTTTTAATAAAACTTTTGGAGTTTTTTTTTTAATTCTAGTTCCTTTTCCACCTGCTAATATTATTGAAACCAAGTTATTTTTAATCATTTGTAAAAATCAGAAAACTTTATCTTTGCTCCTGATCTAACGTCAAATTTAATTTTTTTTCCAATAATTTTTCTAAAGAAAATTGGGCTTAAGCCAATAGCTGGTCTTAAAGAAATTATATCTGTGAAGTTAATTATAGAGTTTCTTTTTAAGTCTTTGTTATAAAAAAGACTTCTTCTTGCATTTTTTCTTGATACAATTTCACTTTTTAAAAAATTTTTTTCTTTTTTACCAATTATCCTTTTTGCATCTAAAATTTTTTGATTAAATTTAATTAAATCAAACTTATCGAAAGAGTGAAAATGATCATTACCTTTTTTTGACTTATCATTTGTAAAATGTTTTTCAATCATTGTAATATTTTTAAAAGCGGCAAATAATAATATGTCATGACTATCCTTAGGATTTGAATGATCTGATAGACCAACGGGTAATTTAAATTTGTTATACAAATCATCTATCATACCGAGATTTGCATCATATCTTTTGGTTGGATAATTCAATATACAATGTAAAATTGTTAATTTCTTATTATATTTCCTTATTAAATATACAGCTTCTTTAATTTCTTTTGAACTTGACGCACCCGTTGATAATATTATTGGCTTTTTTGTTTTTGCAATTTTTTCAATTAAAGGAAAATTTGTTATATCTGAAGAAGAAATTTTAAAATATTTTATTTTATTTTTAAAAAAATTTATTGTTTCCAAATCGAATGGCGTAATTATAAAATCAATCTTTATTTTCTTACAATAATTTATTATTTTTTCATAGTCAGTATTTTTAAATTTATCAAATCTTTTATATAGTTTAAGTTGGTTCTCTTCTTTTTCCTCTTTTTTATCCCAATAAGCTTTAGCATATTTTGATGCTAATTTTTCTGCTTTATACGATTGTAATTTTACCGCATCTGCACCACCTTTCTTTGCATCAAGGATAATTTTTTTTGCCAGTTTTAAACTAGCTTCGTGATTCACACCAATTTCAGCTATGAAATAAATTTTTTCTTTCATTTTATTTTTTTATTATAAAGTTTAACTAATTTTTTATTTTTTGATCTATTATTTAAATGTTGTCTATATCTATACAAATTTAATGGAACTCTTGTAATTGTAAATTTTTTTAAAAAAACTTTTCTTAAAGCCTCTTCTTCGGCATATTTGAATTTTATATCATAAAGTCCAAGTTCAAAAAGTTGTTGTATTCTAAACATAATACCACACCCTATTGGTTTTTTAAGACAATTTTCTATTCTTAGTACTTTTTCATTATCATCAGTTAAAGCATAATCACAAGAAACAGCATCTAAATCTTTGTTTAAATATAAAAAAGTTGAAAGAATATTCAAAAAATCTATATGGACCCAATCATCAGAATCTACTCTAACAATTAACGTTCCTTTCGCTTCTCTTATACCTTTGTTTAAACTGGCTGGGAGTCCTA
>CABXUR010000002.1:0-10000 GCA_902515485.1 uncultured Pelagibacteraceae bacterium
GAAGTAAAATTTTTTAGTTTTAGCTTTTTTGCCCTTATAAAGGTATGGTTTAGCTCCTGGAAAAATTCTCAATGTTTCTTTTCCATAAGTTTTAGTTCCTGATAAAATTCCTTCAAGTATCAGTGTTCCCTTTGAAAATGTAATTTCCATATTAAATTTATGTTGCCACTGAGTTGCAGTGGAATGTATGGAGCAAATTACACCATTTTTACTTCTCATAATGGCAAATGCATTATCTTCAACATCATACCCCCAAAACTTGTTAGATATAAAACTTTTATATTCATCAAAAGTTGAGTCATTATTAAAGTATTTCAATAAATCTAGCATATGAATTCCTTGGTCTAGCAAAATGCCTCCGCCTGCAAATTTTCTAACTGATCTCCAGTTATTACTAGAAAAATTTAAAATTTTGCTCTTTCCATATATAGCTCTTATATTAACTAAATTACCAAGCTTTTTACTATCAATGATATTTTTAGTAAAAACTACAGATTTATGATATCGGTGATTAAATCCATATTTCAATTTAAGTTTATTGTTTTTTTTTAGAACTTTTAAAACATTTTTAACATCTTGAACATTTCTCCCAGGTGGCTTTTCGCAAAAAACATGAATATTTTTTTTTAGGAAATATATTGTAACCTTTGGAGCCAAATAGTTTGGCAAAGTTACAAATACTACATCTATATTTTTAAATGGTATTTTTTTATAATCTTTGAAATAGACTATATTATTTTTGATAAAATCTTTTTTGAATCTAGTATCGCTCACATATTTTACTGAATATTTTTTATTTTTAGACAAAAAAAATTTTCTTCTAGTCCCCACAACTCCCATACCAATAATAGCTACTTTAATTTTTTTCATATTTTAAATTTAAAGTATTCAAATTTTAAGATATTTATAATTCTGTTTATTATTCTTTAAATATTTTTCTACTTTTTTAAGATCTTTTTCAGTATCTACAGAAAATGAATCTTCATATTTCTGTCTTGCTATAAATTGACCACCATGATTATCACAAATTCTATTTGAGTCGCAAGACTCGCTAATTTCTAAAAAACTTGGTTTTGTAAAATAAAATTTTTTTAAAGCATTCCATCTAAAAGCAAATATTCCATATATTCTCTTCGCCTGAGTTTTTTTTGAGAAATTTTTTGCATAGGGCACTGGTGCTCTAGAGGTATAAAGCACCTCTCCAGAAATTTTATGTACTATTTTAACAGCATTTACATCATTAAATTGACCCTCATCAATAATATCCATTGCTAGAACTGTAGCATTAATTTTTTTATCTTTATAAATAGGTTTTAATACATTTTTTATCATTTCTGTTTTCATCATAGGTTCATCGCCTTGAACACAAACAATAATATCAGTATTTTTTATTCCTTTAACTTTTGAGGCAGCTTCATAAACTCGATCAAGACATCTTTTATGTTTTTTAGATGTCATGATCACAGGTATTTTTTTTGTGTCACAAAATTTTTTTATTTCATTATCTGGGGTGGTTAAAAATAAATTTTCCCAATCTTTAAATAATTTTGATCTTTCATATACATGTTCGATCATTGGTATTCCTAAAATTTTTTTAAGAGGCTTGTCTGGAAATCTTGAAGCAGCCATCCTGGCTGGTATAAAACCAAAAATTCTATCTCTTAATTTAATTGAGCTAATTTTTTTATGCACAAAAATCCTCCCTTTATTATACTTTCTTTTGTAGATCCACCTATATGCGTAGATATAAAAAAATTATTAAGTTTTAATATCTTGGCATTTTTTTTTGGAGGCTCAATATTTAAAACATCAAAATATGCAGATTTAATAAGTTTGTTCTTGAGAACTTTATATAGATCTTCTTCGTCCACTATTCCACCTCTTGAAGTATTTATCAAAGATGATGTTGATTTCATTAATTCTAAATATTTCTTATTTATTAAATTTTTATTTTTTTTATTATAAGGAATATGAATAGATATAAAATCACATTCAGAAAAGATATCTTTTTTTTCTTTAAAAATTATTTTATTTTCAATTAAACAATCTTTAATGTTAACAATGTCGTTAACATAAATTTTACATTTAAACGGTTTGAGTAAATTAATAAGATCTTTGCCAATAAATCCACATCCTATTATTCCAATTTTTTTTTCTGAGAGATTATTACCTGTTATTTGTGTCCAGTTATTTTTTTTAGCTAAATAGTTTAGTTCAATTAAATTTCTAGACATAGATAGCATAAAGGACAAAGCTAATTCAGAGACCGATCTTCTATTGAAGCCTGGAAAATGAAAAAATTTTATTTTATTTTTTTTTAAATATTTTAGATCTATTTTGTCCAAACCAACACCATATTTTACAATTGCCTTTAAATCTGGAAGCTGGCTTAATATTTTTGAATTCATTTTTTCAAGGCCAACTAAAGCTATTTCTGAGCCTTTGATAAAATTAACCAAGCTTCTACCATTAAGACTTTTGTTAGATTTGTTAAATTCAATATTATTAAATAATTTTTCTAATTCACTTCTAAGTTCTAAATTATTATAAAAAGTTCTGGAGCAAATAGAAATTTTTTTTTTATTCATCTAAATTAAATTTTGTAAAAACTGTCAACTTTCTTAATACTTTTTAAAATGTCATTAATATCTTTATGAGTATAATTTTCTCTAATAAAAATTATATATTGTGAATTAAGTGCTTTTTTGTAGTTTTTGAAATTAAATTTTTTTTTTTTTAATTTGTTTTCAATTAAATATTTTTTAAACCACTGATGTTCAAATGGATTATAGCGGTATTCTTCACTTAAATTTATACCTTCTTTTTTTAACGCTTTACAATATTTTTTTTTTGAAACTGATATTCTTTTTACATCCAGATCAATTCTTAAAAACCAGTATACATTAAAAGTATTTGGGATTTGATTTATTATTCTTGATGGTGAGTTAAAATTTTTTAATTTTCTTTTTATATGTTCACCCATAGCGTTTGTTTTCACTATATTTTTTTTTAATTTATCTATTTGAACACATCCTATTGCAGCCGAAATCTCATCTAGAGTACAATTAATTCCAAATGTTGAATATTTTCCTTTAAAATTGCCATTCTTGTCCAGCAATTTTCCTCTATCAGCAAACATTTTCGATAATCTAATTAATCTCTTATTTCTTGAATAAACTACTCCACCGGTTCCACCTGTGCAATGCAGCTTTGAAGCCATAGTTGAAAAAAAAGAAATATCACCAAAGTTACCAACTTTAATATTTTTAATCTCAGATCCATGTGACTGAGAGCAATCCTCAATTAAATAAATTTTCTTTTTTTTTAAAAATTTTTTTATTTCAATAATATTTGCAACTTCACCACCAATGTGTGCAACTATAACGGCTCTTGTTTTGTTTGTGATTTTCTCTTTAATTTGATCAATATTTATATTAAAACTATAAATATCTATATCAGCAGCAACTGGTTTTAGTCCCATCAAAATCACTGGCGTAATACAGCCTACATCTGTAACTGAGGGCACAATTACTTCTGAGTTTTTATTTATTTGAAGTGCAGCTAAACAACATAACAAGGCATTAGTACCTGAGTTAACACAATGACTGTAACCACTTAGTCCCATAAATTTATTGAATTTTTTTTGATATTTTTTTTGATATTCTCCAGAGTACCTAATTTGTTTTCCAGTTTTAATTGAGTCGTCTAATATCTTATTTACAATTTTTTTTTCTTTATAATCAAACAGAAATCTTTCTGGAAAAGGTTTTTGTCTTATTGCTTTACCACCATTTATGGCAAGTCTGGTCCTGTCAATCATTATGTTCTATAAAGATTAGATATTTTTTCGTTATTTCTTCCAAGTTTTCTTGTCTTGACAATCTGATTTAATTTTACCCATTTACCATTATTTTCATAAGACTTGTAAAGAGCATTTAAAAGATTAACAGATCTTAAACATTCAGATGGTGATATAGGATAAGGTATTTTTTTCGCTAATGATTTATAAATATCTTTGTAAGTGTCATAATGGCCCCTACCATAAACCTTACCTCTTCCAGGTAAATCTTTAAAATCATCAGAATATTTTTTACAATCACTTTTTTTTGGTGAAAAAATAACTAATTCGTTAGAAGCTATTCCAGAAATTTTTGCCATACCCTTTGAACAAACAAGAGTAATTGAACCCTCAAAGTCATCTGGTCTAGCTGCAGTTGTTATCTCTAGACTTCCAATGCCACCATTTTTAAGTTTAAATATTGCGGTAGCTGTATCTTCAACTTCAATATTGGAACCAAGAGTTTTTGCAATACAGCTCACTTCTGTGATATTAGATGCAAAGAATATTAACATATCAATATAATGAATTCCTTGATTAGTAAGTGCCCCACCATCATGAGAATAAGTGCCCCTCCATATAGACATGTCATAATATCTTTGAGGACGACACCATCTGACGGTTGCATTGATAGTTCTTATATTTCCTAAAACACCAAACCCTAGTGATTTTTTCACTTTCTTGACGGCTTTATTATATCTGTTTTGAAATATAGGAAATAATTTTATCTTATTTTTTTTTGCTAATTTATAAACCTCTTGAACTTGTTTACTTTTTAGAAATGTAGGTTTTTCAATAATTACATTTTTTTTATAATTTTTAATTATATCAATTGCATGCTCATAATGCATTCCAGATGGTGTAATTATTACTACAAGACTAATATCCTGATTTTCATCTAACATGCTATTGTAATTTTTATAGGCTTTTGCCTTGTACTTGCTAGCTAATTCCTGAGCTTTTAAAATTTTTAAATCACAAACTGCTACAGTTTTTAATCCTCTTATTTTCTTAATAGCTTCACAGTGATGGCCTGCAATTCTACCACAACCTATTATTCCAATATTAATCATAAATAGAAACAGTTTTTGGTTTTGATTTGTATAATTTGTTTTGCAAATAATGTTTGACAATATCATCTTTAAACAAATTGTAAACTATTCTTAAATGTTCAGGCCTAAAATCTTTTTTTAAAAAAAGTTTTCCATTTGAATTTAATTTATGTTCTTTCAATTTTTTTTTTTTAATCATTTTAATTATATTTAAACTTTCTTTAAATGACTTAAGCTGTGCTTTGCAACTTACATCATGAATATTATCTTTAATTCCTAAACTTGGAATTGTGTGATGTATTATATTTCCTGAATCTAATTTTTTTGATAAAAAATGAAAAGTCATACCAACCCAATTTGGCTCAAGGAAGTAAAAAGGCCAAAAATTACATGCTGCACCTTTATAATATGGTGCCAAACCACTATGCAAATTAATTGAGTACTTTGGCATAATTTTAAGAAGCTTTGAAGGAATTAAACTTACTCCAAAAGTAAATACAACATCAGGATTAGTACTTTCTAAAATTTTTTTACATTCATTGTGATTTTCACTTATATTTTTTATTGAAATAATTTCAGTGTTAATTTTATCTTTATTTAATTTAAAATATTTTTTTTCAGAAATTTCTCTATTCTTAAAATGTTTAATAAAATTTTCTTTATCTTTTTTATTCTTAATAAAGCTAGCGTCAGGTATAGTATTTTCTCTTTTTTCTATGATTACATAAGAAATTTTAAATTTATTTGAGAGTATTTCTAAAAATTTTTTATGCCTTAAGTGATCACCAATTAATAAAACAATATTCATTTTGAAAAAAATATTATTTAAAATCTATTTGGTGGTTAAATTTTTTAATATAATTCAAAAATATTGATTCTATTTTCATTTCTTTAATAAACATTTTACCACATCCATAAGATAGAATAAATCCTATTTTATTTTTATTTGCTTTTTTATCTCTGAGAATTGCTTTTTTAAATTTTGAAATATTAAAATTAATTTTATTTTTAATTATTAACTTCAATATTTTTTCATATCTAAAATAATCTTTATTAGTTAAAAAATTCATCCTATTTGAAATCCAAAAAGCCATCAAGCTACCGTATGCTACACATATACCATGTGGAATTTTATAATTTGTTGCACTCTCAATCGCGTGACCAAAAGTATGTCCAAAGTTCAAAAGTTTTCTTTCTTTTTCATCAAATTCATCTTTTTCAATAAAAAATTTCTTTGACTGCAAACTTAAAATTATTAAATCCTTCAAAGATATCTCTTTTGCAAAATATTTATTAAGAGAACTAAAATTAACATGACTTCTTACTGCTAACAAATGGCTCATTTCTCCAATACCTGATTGTATATCTCTTTTCCTTAATTTTTTTAAAAAATTTATGTCAATATAAATTTTGGAAGGAGGGTTAAAATTGCCTAATTGATTTTTAAATTTACCAAAATTAATTGATGTTTTTCCACCAATACAGCTATCTCCTTGTGCAAGAAGCGTGGTTGGGAAAAATTCCCAATCAATGCCTCTAAAGTAAATAGAACAAATAAAACTTACTATATCTTGAGTTATACCACCACCAATTGCTACTATCATACTTTTTTTATTCAATTTTTTTTGTAAAATTTTACTTATAACATTTGAAATTCTTAGATAACTTTTACTTTCCTCAGAACTATTTACTAAAATAAAATTTTTAATATTTATTTGATTCTTAAAAAATAAATTAAATACATTTTTATCAATGATAAAAAGTTGATTTTTATTATAACTCATAATTTTTTTTTTATAACTTTCTATAAATTCGAGATTATAATTTCTTAATTTAGATTTAATTTTAAATTTCATACCCACTCAAAAATCCACCATCGGCTACAATATTTGACCCATTAATATAATTCTTCTCACTACATAAAAACAATACTATATCCGCTATTTCTCTTGGTGAACCAAATCGTTGGAGGGGGACTCTTTTTCTTAAAGATTTCATTTGATTTAACGATAAGCTTTTTTTTGTCAGATCAGTTAATATAAACCCTGGAGAAATTGAGTTAGAACAAATATTATATCTTCCATATTCTAAAGCTAAACTTTTTGAGAAAGAAATTAACGCGCTTTTTGTTATAGCATATATTGATCTTTTTTTGCATGGATTTACTCCCCATACTGATGCTATATTAATAATTCTTCCCCATTTTTTTTTAATCATATTATCTAATAACCCTTTAGTAATAAGAGTTAAATTAACTAAATTTATATTTAACATTTCCTCAATTTCCTTTGAATTAAATGTATCAAAATACTTAATATTGTTAATTCCAGCGTTGTTAACTAATATATCAAATTTTATCTTTCTGGTATTTTTTATAAAGTAATTGACAGATATTTGATCAGATAAATCTAGTTGAAAATAATTTTTAATATTTCTTTTTTTTTTACCAGTGTAGAAAACTATAAACTTCTTATTAAGCTCATCAACAATTGACTTTCCAATTCCTCTAGTGCCACCAGTAATAAGAGCAATTTTTTTTGAATTTTTCATATAATCAAGTCAATATTAAGTTAATTATGCGTTGTAAATTTATTAAAAAAAATCCTGTATAAATATTTATAAAAAAAATTAGTTAAAAATAACTTATAATTAGAGTTAATTATACTTGAAATATCAGATAACTCATTTTTAGAAAATAACTCATCAGGACTATCATTCATATTGTCTTTGTGAAATGCTATATTTTCAATCTTAGTATCTATCATATGAGGTTCCATCATGGATGTTTCAAATTTAATTCCAAGAAAATCAGAAATTTTACGCATAACTTCACTTCTTTTTATAAAAAGGTCGTCAAAATTAATAGTTATAAATTTATTATTATGTGGAATATTATTTAAATTATCAAAAAAAATCTTTTCTTTAATTTTTCTACTATAAGAATTTAAAAACATCATACCTTTAATTTTGTGTTTGGAAGCTAAATTAATGTTGCCATTTTTAGATAAAATTCTTTTGGTGTTAGCATATGATGCGGAAACAAGATCTCTCTTTATGTAAATTAATTTTATATTTTTATAATTTTGTAACAAAAAATTAACTTCATTAAAATCATTAGAGGTAAAATTACAAAAATATTTATATTGAGATAATTTAGAATTAAATTGAGTTGTAGAATTTAAAAAACTATTAAATAATAGATTATCTATGTCCTCTAATTCAAGAATTTTTTTGTTAAAAATCTCAATGTTTTTTTCTATAGAATTGATAAAGAGACCAAAATCAAAATTAAAATCTACAAAATCAAAATTTGTGTCACCAGCGTAGTAAAGGCATTTTTTACTGAAGTGTGTTTCAAATAAAAATGGCATTGAGCCATTATTTTTTATAATAAAAAATATTATCTCACTAAGATTAACTTTAAAAATTTGTTCATCATCATATAGTTTTATTTTAAAAATTTTTTTCTCATTATATTCAAAATATTTCTTGGTCGACGGATACATTGACATTATTTTTGGTAAAAAATGATCTCTAAATTTTTTGTAATCACTACTTAAACCAAATTTATGGAAAGGATAACAACAAATACTAGAATTACCATTGAGTAGGGACATTAATAAGGTTTTACCTGTCATATTAAGCCCACTTATATAAATTTTATTTTGTAACATTTCTATTTTGTATATTTAAACTAAATTATAGTTAAAAAATTTTTTAGCATGATTAACATTTAAATGTATCTTATTATTATCCCCCAGATAATTTTGAAAATTTTTATTATTAATTAAATTAAATTTCATTTTTTATTAATTAGCGAAAAATTTTCATCAATCTCAATTAATTCTTCAAATGTCCCTTGATTGTTTATTTCGCCTTTTTTAAATGAATAGATTCTATCACATCTTTTTACTGTATTTAAGCGATGAGCAATTAAGATAATTGTAATTTCTTTACTAAGGCTATCTACGGCATCCATTACTGCTTTTTCAGTATTATTATCCAAAGCACTTGTTGCCTCATCTAAGATTAATACTTTTGGTTTATGGTATAAAGCTCGCGCAATTCCTATACGTTGACGTTGGCCACCTGATAATCTAACTCCACGTTCACCAATTTTTGTTTGATATTGTTGGGGCAATTCCTCTAATACAAATTCATGTAAATTTGCAATTTTAGAAGCTCTATCAACATCTTCCTGTCTTATATCTTTTGGCTCTATCCCAAAGGCAATATTGGCAGAAACAGTATCATCAGATAAATAAATATTCTGGGGGACATAACCAATAGATCGTTGCCAAGATCTTATGCTTTGTTTTGTTATAATTTTACCATCAATCTCTAAAATTCCTTTTTGAGGTTCAAGTAATCCTAAAATTATATCAACCATGGTAGTTTTACCACTTCCAGTTGCACCAATCAAACCTATAGTAGATTTTGCTGGAATATTTAAATTAATATTTTTTAAGGCTAGTCGTGAAGTATTGGCATAGTTAAAGTGAATATTTTTTAATGCAATATTTTTATTAACAGATAAAATACTTTGATCTTGATTTAAGTTGAATTTTTTAAGTTTACTCATGTCATCATATAGCTTATCAAGTGAAGGCCTAACAAAAGTAAGCGAAACGAAAGAAGCATAAATTTGTTTAAATCCTGGCATCATCCGATAGCTAGCAAAAACATATAAGCTGATGATAGGTAAAGCATTATTAAAACTACCCCTTTGCACCATCAAATAAAGTATCATTAGCATTATACCTCCAAAGGCGACAGCTTCTAGAAAGAAGTGAGGTATTTGCTGTGTAATTCTATAAGCAGCGATATTTTTCGCAAAAGTTTTGGCAGGAGTAGAAAAGCGCTCAATATAGCTTTGTTCTAAACCTCCAATTTTAATCTCCTTTGCAGCACCAAAAGCTTCGCTAACTGACTTAAAGCGTAACTCATTGGATTTTAATCGCTCTTTTCCAAGTCGAGAAAGATACTTACGTACTAAATAATAAATAACCACATAAGCAGCACTTAGTGTAAAACCAACTGTCAGAGCGAGCTTTGGGTCAGCTAAAACTAATAAAGCAATAAGTGCAAACACAACTATGCTTTTAGCTAT
>CABXUR010000002.1:15000-76092 GCA_902515485.1 uncultured Pelagibacteraceae bacterium
TATTTAGGCTTAGAGGGTGGTCCCCCTATGTTCGAGCAAGATTTCACGTGTCCCGCTTTACTCAAGAATTTTGTTAAACATTACTCATACGGGACTATCACCCTCTATGGTTAGCATTTCCAAACTATTCAGATTTTTTTAACAAAACTACTGGCCTAGTCCGCGTTCGCTCGCCACTACTAACGGAATCTCAATTGATTTCTTTTCCTCTGGTTACTTAGATGTTTCAGTTCTCCAGGTTGTCTCTTTAAACCTATGTATTCAGTTTAAAGTACCACATAAAGTGGTGGGTTTCCCCATTCGGAAATTTTCGGATCAAAACTTACATACAGCTCCCCGAAACTTATCGCAGTATATCACGTCCTTCATCGGCTTTCAGTGCCAAGGCATCCACTACACGCCCTTAAACGCTTGATTTATGCACAGAAAAAAATTCTGTGTTGAATCAAATTTTTATTTTGAACATTAGCTAATAACATTACTAATGTTCGGATATAGATATTGATATTAATTATTATTTTATTCACAATTTTTATAACTAAGTGTTTTGGTGGAGGATAGCGGGATCGAACCGCTGACCTCCTGAATGCAAATCAGGCGCTCTCCCAGCTGAGCTAATCCCCCTTGATCTTATATTGGTGGGCCGAGAAAGACTCGAACTTTCGACCCCACCCTTATCAAGGGTGTGCTCTAACCAACTGAGCTACCGGCCCCTATGCAAGAGAAACACTACTTCAAGAAGAGAAATGAGGACGGTCAACATTACCTGTGTATATTATTTAGAATGAAATTTGACTTTCATTCATCCTTAGAAAGGAGGTAATCCAGCCGCAGGTTCCCCTACGGCTACCTTGTTACGACTTCACCCCAGTCGCTGACTATACCGTGGTCAAGGATTTTAAACCTTGCCTTAGGGTAGAACCAACTCCCATGGTGTGACGGGCGGTGTGTACAAGACCCGGGAACGCATTCACCGTGGCACGCTGATCCACGATTACTAGTAATTCCAGCTTCATGCACTCGAGTTGCAGAGTGCAATCCGAACTGAGGTATCTTTTAAGGATTTGCTTAACTTCGCAGTCTCGCTTCCTGTTGTAGATACCATTGTAGCACGTGTGTAGCCCAACACGTAAGGGCCATGAGGACTTGACGTCATCCCCACCTTCCTCCAGCTTATCACTGGCAGTTCTTTCAGAGTGCCCAACTTAATGATGGCAACTAAAAGTGAGGGTTGCGCTCGTTGCGGGACTTAACCCAACATCTCACGACACGAGCTGACGACAGCCATGCAGCACCTGTGTTTCGTCCGGCCGAACCGAAAACTCTAATCTCTTAGAGTCGCGACGAACATGTCAAGTGTTGGTAAGGTTCTGCGCGTATCTTCGAATTAAACCACATGCTCCACTACTTGTGCGGGTCCCCGTCAATTCATTTGAGTTTTAACCTTGCGGTCGTACTCCCCAGGCGGTGTGTTTATCGGTTTCCCTGCGACACTGAAAATAAATTTCCAACGTCTAACACACATCGTTTACGGCATGGACTACGAGGGTATCTAATCCTCTTCGCTACCCATGCTTTCGTTCCTCAGTGTCAGTAATGATCCAGAAAGCTGCCTTCGCAATTGGTATTCTTTCTAATATCTACGAATTTCACCTCTACACTAGAAATTCTGCTTTCCTCTATCATACTCTAGCTGAAAAGTTTTAATGGCAGTTCCAGAGTTAAGCTCTGGGATTTCACCACTAACTTTTTCAACCACCTACGAACTCTTTAAGCCCAGTAATTCCGAACTACGCTAGGTCCCTTCGTATTACCGCGGCTGCTGGCACGAAGTTAGCCGGACCTTCTTATTCGGGTACAGTCATTTTCTTCCCCGACGAAAGAGCTTTACAACCCAAGGGCCTTCTTCACTCACGCGGCATCGCTGCATCAGAGTTTCCTCCATTGTGCAAGATTCCCCACTGCTGCCTCCCGTAGGAGTTTGGGCCGTGTCTCAGTCCCAATGTGGCTGATCATCCTCTCAAATCAGCTATTGATCACAGTCTTGGTAGGCCATTACCCTACCAACAAACTAATCAAGTGCAGGCTCATCCAATGGTGCATAAAGCTTTCTCCGAAAAGACTTATCCGGTATTAGCACAAGTTTCCTCGTGTTATTCCAGGCCAAAGGGCAGATACCTACATGTTACTCACCCGTCTGCCACTAAGTATTGCTACTTCGTTCGACTTGCATGTGTTAGGCGTGCCGCCAGCGTACGTTCTGAGCCATGATCAAACTCTCAAGTTTAAAAACGGCGCACACTAGCTTCTATATAAATTTTAAGAATAAAATTTATATAATGTTGAAGTGTGTACGACAAATTTTGGTAACCTTAACCGTCCACACTTCTCTTCTTAAATTTTTACTTTTTAAATAGCTAATTGGGCTTAAAAGCCACAATAATCCTAACAAACATATTGTGTTAACAATAATTTATTAGATAAAGTGTTGTGCTTATAGGCTAAATTAAAAGGAAATCAAGCAATTAAGAATAGAAAAAAGATAAAAAAATGATGATTTTATTGGGTTTTTTTTGATTTTTTTACGTTGCTAAACTAATAATCCTAAGCGAAACATTTAAAATGCAAAAAAAATTAAAGTCAGTTTTTTTTAAAAATATAAAAATATTAGGATTAATTTTCCTTCTTTTTTTTACAGTAGTGGTAGCATTATATATAACTGAACAAAAAAGTCTAAGCTCAACAAAATATAATAATCTCTTTGATAACATTTATTTAAAAAAAACACTTAACGAAATTATTAATAACTTAGAACCTAGGTATAAAAAATATAATCATAAAATTAAGTCTGGTGAAACTTTTGATAAAATACTTAAAGAATATTCGATCGATAAAAAAGAAATTAAATATATCAAAGAAAATCTTATCAAAAAAGTTAATATAAATAAACTTAATACAAATCAAAAAATTCAAATAATTTTAGATCAAACAAATAATAAGATTAAAGAATTTGTTTTTCAAATTTCAAATACAGAGAAGATTTATTTATCAAGAGATAATAAAGACATGAAATTTAATCAAAAAATATTAACTATAAAATTAGAAAAAAAAAATATTTTTAAAGAAAGCACTATTTTACAGAGCTTGTACAAAGCTGCTACAGATCAAAATATCCCACCCAATACAATAATTGAATTTGCAAGAATTTATGGTTTTCAGGTAGATTTTCAAAGAGATATTAGAAAAGAAGATAAATTTCAAATTATGTATGAAGTGTTCATAGATAAAAACAAAAAAGTGATTGAAACAGGAGAAATTATTTTTGCAAATCTTAAACTTAGCGGGCAAGATAATTCTCTATATTACTTTGATAAAGAAGATGTAATAGGTCATTATGATAGAAATGGTAAAAGTGTTCAAAAAGCATTAATGAAAACTCCGATTAATGGAGCGCGATTATCTTCATCATTTGGATTGAGAAAACATCCTATAGATGGGTTTACTAAAATGCATAGAGGAACTGATTTTGCTGCACCTAAAGGAACTCCAATTATGGCGTCTGGTAATGGAATTATAAAAAAAGTAGGTTGGTGTGGTGGTGGAGGTAACTGCATAAAAATAAGACATAACTCAACTTATGAGACTGTTTATGCACATATGTCAAAATTTGCGCGAGGAATGAAGGCGGGTGTTAGAGTTAAACAAGGGCAAACTATAGGATTTGTTGGATCAACAGGAAAATCAACCGGTCCTCATTTACATTACGAGGTAATTGTAAATGGAAAAAAAGTTAATTCTCAAAAATTAAAACTTCCGTCAGGTAAAATTTTAAAAGGAAAAAATCGACAATTATTTGAAACTAATAAAATAAAAATAGATGTTTTAAAATCAGAAAAAATTATTGGTTTAGATTAATTTGGCTAAGTATTTTTTTAAATAGAAGTCTTAATTTCAGAAATATTGTTTATTTTTTCAACTTTATTTTCTTCTTCTTTATTAGATAATTCTTCTGATTCTGCTATCTTTTCATCTAATTTACTCTCAGAAAATCTTGCTTTTCTTTGATTTTCTTGTTCATTTAAAATCCTAGTAAAATGGTCTGCATGCTGGAAATAATTCTCTGATAGAATTTTGTCTCCATTTGATGAGGCTTCTCTTGCTAAATCATTATATTTCTCAATTAATTTTGAAGCATTATGATTGTTTCTACCTGGGGCCTTTCTCTTAAAATTCTCATTGTTTGAATAATTTGACCCATATTTTGATCTATCAGTATTACTTTTGAAATTTCTATCATTTCTTCTGAAATTATTTCTTCTTACATTATTATTTCTAAATGTGACCATAAGTTTATTTGTTATATTTTAGTACTAACAATGCATCTATCGTTAAGCGCAAAATCTTTTAAAGTACAATTTGTATAAAAACCCTTTTCTTTTAATAACTTAACCACTTTATTTTTTTGATTAAAACCAATCTCTAAAACAAATTTGCCATTTTTTTTAATTAGTTCAGATGATTTTTTAATTACTTTTCTAATCTCTGATAAACCATCTACTCCACCATCTAATGCTAATTTTGGCTCAAATTTAATAACACTACTCTCCAAATATTGTAAATCAAATCTTTTAATATAAGGAGGATTAGATATAATTAAATCATAATTGCCTTCTACAAATTTGTCAATATCTGTTTTATAAAATTTTGTTCTTCCATTAACTTTAAGTCTTTTTGCGTTTATTTTGCATATATCTAAGGCATTTTTACTAATATCTATACCCGTACCATAAAATTTTTTTCTTTCTTTTAAAATACTTAAAAGAACACATCCTGATCCAACCCCAATATCCAATATATGCATTACATTTTTATGTTTAGTTATTTTTAAAACCTGTTCAACAAGTATCTCTGTATCTGGTCTTGGGATAAGAGTATTGTTATTAACAAAAAATTCATTATTCCAAAAATATTTTTTGTTAATTAAGTATGCTATTGGTTTATAGGTTGCACGTTCTTTTATTAATTCATTAAAATATTCTAAATTTTTATCCTCTATATCTTCTTTGTTGTTAAGAATAATATATTTACGATCTTTTTTAAGTGCTTTAGCCATTAAAATTTCAGCATCCAATCTTGCTGTATTTATTCTTTTATCTATTAAGATATTTATTCCATTTTTAATTGCTAATTGTATATTCATTTATTTAAACTACTTAAACTATCTTCTTGTGCTTGAAGTGTTAGTGATTCAATCATTTCGTCAAATGCTTCTCCTTCTAAAAACTCTTCTAATCTATGTAATGTAAGATTAATTCTATGATCAGTTACTCTTCCTTGGGGAAAATTATAAGTTCTTATTCTTTCAGACCTGTCTCCAGTTCCAATTTTTGTTTTTCTATCTTGCGATCTTTCTTGATCAATTCGAAATCTTTCTAGCTCATATAATCTTGATCTTAAAATTTTCATACCTTTTGCTTTGTTTTTATGTTGAGATTTTTCATCTTGTTGAGAAACAGATAAGCCAGTAGGAATATGAGTAATTCTTACTGCGCTATCTGTAGTATTTACAGATTGTCCACCAGGACCGCCGGCTCTAAATACATCAATTCTTAAATCAGACTCATTTATTTTAAGATCTACTTCCTCAGCTTCTGGCAGTACCGCAACAGTTGCTGCTGATGTATGAACTCTTCCTTGAGTTTCGGTATCTGGCACTCTTTGGACTCTGTGAACTCCACTCTCATACTTTAAAGTTGAATAAATGTTAGTTCCCTTAATTGAAGCTATAACTTCTTTTAATCCACCTGCATCGCTTCTTGAAATAGATATTAATTCTAGTGCCCATTTTTTTTTGTGACTTACTTTTTCATACATTTTAAATAAATCTGAAGCAAATAAACTTGCTTCTAATCCACCAGTTCCTGCTCTAATTTCTATAATCGCGTTTTTTTTATCTGCTTCATCTTTGGGTAGTAAAAATAACTTTAGTTTTTTTTCATTTCTTTCATATTCAGTTTTAAGCTCTGATAATTCTGTATTAGCTAATTTTTTCAATTCTTCATCAACAGAACCGTCATCTAAAATATTTTCTAATTCTTTTTTATCTTTTTCATAAGATAAATATTTTTTTGCACTTACTATTACTTCACTTACATCAGAGTATTCTTTTGATTTTTCTGCAAAAAGCTTTTTATCTAAATCTCTAGATGACAAATCTTTTTCTAGAGTTGAGTGCTTTAATATTAGTTCTTCAATTGTTTTTGCTGGTATCATGAATTTTTTTCTAATTCACAAGCCTTTTTTTCAACTTCTGACACAACTTTTTCAATAATATCATCCGTTAAAACTTTTTCGCTTTGAACTCCTGATAAATAAAGCATGTTATTACCTTTTCCACCACCAGTTATACCAATATCTGTCATAGCAGCCTCTCCTGGACCATTCACAACACATCCTATAATCGATAATGTCACTGGGGTTTTAATATGTGAAAGCTTTTCCTCTAATATTTTTACAGTATCAATTACTTGAAAACCTTGTCTTGCACATGAAGGACACGATATTATCTTAACTCCTCTATTCCTTAAACCTAAAGATTTTAATATTTCATTTCCAACTTTTATTTCTTCAGGTGGATCGTCTGACAAAGAAATTCTAATTGTATCACCAATTCCATCCATTAACAAAGATCCAAGGCCTATTGAAGATTTTATACTTCCAGATACGAAACTTCCTGCCTCAGTTATCCCAAGATGTAATGGATAGTCCATCACACTAGAAAGTTGACGATACGCGGCTATTGATAAAAAAACATCTGACGATTTTACACTTACTTTAAAGTTAAAAAAATCTTGATCTTCTAAAATTTGAATGTTTCTTAAAGCGCTTTCAACTAATGCTTCTGGACATGGCTCTTTAAATTTTTCTAATATATCCCTCTCTAAAGATCCTGCATTAACTCCTATTCTAACTGAGCAATCATTATTTTTTGCAGCACTAAGCACTTCATGAATTTTTACCTTATCACCAATATTTCCTGGATTAATTCTTAAACATTTTGCTCCATTTTCAGCAGCTTCTATTGCTCTTTTGTAATGAAAATGAATATCTGCAACAATAGGTACGGATACTTGTTTGACTATTTCTTTAAGTGCTAGAGTTGAATCTTTATCAGGACAAGAAACTCTGACTATATCAGCTCCTTCATTCACAATATCATTAATTTGATTAATCGTAGCTTTAACATTTGTTGTTAATGTATTTGTCATAGATTGAACAGAAATAGGATTGTCTCCACCAATTTTTACATTTCCTACATTAATTACTTTTGTTTTTTTTCTTTTTATATCTCTGAAAGGTCTAATACTCATTTTAATCTAATTTAAATTCTTTATGTAAGACTGCTACTGCTTTTTTTACATTTTTAGATGACACTAAAACTGATATTTTGATTTCTGAAGTTGAAATTACCTGAATATTAATTTTTTGTGATGCTAAAGCTTGGAACATTCTATAAGTGATACCTGGAGTTGTTATCATTCCTACTCCAATAATCGAAATTTTGGAAACGTCTTTATCAAAAGAAATTTTTTTAAAAGATATTTTTTTATTCTTTTTAATTAATTTTTCAGTTTTTTTTAAATCTTCAGACTTTATTGTAAATGTTAAATCGGTCTCTTTGCCATTTAATGAAATATTTTGAACAACCATATCTACATTAATTAAATTGTGAGATAATGGCTTAAAAATACAGGCAGCTACACCCGGTCTATCTTTTACTCCTATAATTGTAATTTTAGCATCATTTTTTGTTGAGGAAATTCCTGTTATAATCTGATTACTAAAAGACTTAGAATATCCAGTTATTAAAGTCCCAGTTTTTTTTACAAAAGAAGATTTAACTTCTATATTTATTTTATTTAATTTAGCATCTTGGACTGAAGTTGGCTGCATTACTTTTGACCCAAGTGATGCCATTTCTAACATTTCGTCATAAAAGATTTTTTTTATTTTTTTTGCTTTTTTATATTCTCTGGGATCAGTTGTGTAAACTCCATCAACATCTGTATAAATGATACATTCATCTGCATTTAAATATTTAGCAAACATAATTGCTGTAGCATCTGAACCACTTCTACCAATTGTATTAAGTCTTGATTTACTGTTGATGCCTTGAAAACCAGTAATGATAGGAATACCATCATTTTTAAGATAGTTTTTAATCTCTTTTGTACCTATTTGACTGATTCTAGCACCTGAGTAAGGTCCTTCAGTTAAAATTGGAACTTGCCATGACAACCAAGATCTAGATTTAAATCCAATATGGTTTAATCTTCCAGCTATTAACGCACATGAAACTTGTTCACCAGTAGATACCAGAGCGTCGTACTCAGCTTTATCAAAATTGTTACTTATTTGCCTAGATTTATTTACAAGTTCATTTGTAACTCCACTCATAGCGGAGGAAATTACAACAATTTTGTTTTTTTTCTTTTTGTAGGATGCGATAATTTTACATACTTCTTTTATTCTATCTATACTTCCTACAGAAGTACCACCAAATTTTAATACTACAGTTTTCATTTGATTAATTTAATTATTATAACTTAAATAACAATTGATAAAATACATCTTAGTTGTTATGTCAACTAATTAACAAAAATGAGCAGTGTAAATAAAAAAGAAATTGAAAAATTTTCCAAAATGGCAGCTGAATGGTGGGATCCCGAAGGCAAATTTAAACCATTGCATAAATTTAATCCAATAAGAATAAAATATCTTAAAGATAATATTATTTATAGTTTTAAATTAAAATCCAAAGAGAAGCCTTTAGAAAAGATTAATATATTAGATATAGGGTGTGGAGGTGGACTTCTTTCTGAACCAATGGCAAGATTAGGAGCAAATGTAACTGGTATAGATGCATCAGATAAGAATATTAAAATCGCTAGACTGCATGCAAAAAAAAATAAACTTAATATTAATTACTTTTGCTCATCCCCTGAAAAACTAAAAATTAAAAAAAAATTTGATGTAATTTTAAACATGGAAATAATAGAACATGTTGAGGATATAAATTTTTTTATCAAATCTTGCTCAAAACTTTTAAAAAAAAATGGCTTAATGTTTGTTGCTACTTTAAATAAAACTTTAAAATCATATGTTTTTGCAATTATTGGAGCTGAATATGTATTGAGATGGCTGCCAATAGGAACTCATGATTGGGGAAAATTTGTAAAGCCTGAAGATCTTGAAAATATTTTAAGTAAAAATAATTTAAAAATTGAAAAAATAAATGGAATGAAATTTAATATGGTCAAAGATGAGTGGAATATTTCAAACGATACTTCAATCAATTATATTACAAAATCCTTGAAAGTTTAATTTTGTTTGTCTTCTACCCATGGGATCATTTGTGTTTCGATTCCCTCTTCTTTAAGTTCAAAAAGATCTTTCTTTGAAGCGTTACCATAAATACCTTTGGAATTCTTTTTTTTTTCATAATGAATGGATCTTGCCTCATAGGCAAAGTTTTCACCTACGTATTTAAAATTATCTTTAATAAATTTTTGATAATCTTTGATGGTTTTTTTTATATTTTGGTAGTTTGCAAATTCTGAATTATTTTTTTGATTTTTATTAATTAATGTTGGTGCCATTAATGATTTATCTACCTTAAGCGAATTACAATTATGACAGTTTAATAGTTTTTTTCTTTTTAATTTTTCAAATTCTTTTGATGAGGCAAACCAGCTATCAAATGTAAATTCACAGTCATTACAAATTATTTTATATTTTATCATTTCTAATTAATTAATTATTAAAGTATAATTTTCAATATTACTAACTTCGATAATCTGCGTTAATTTCTACATATTTTTTTGTAAAATCCATCGTATAAACTGTAAATTTTTCAGAACCTGTAAAAATTTCAATATTGAATTCTATATTTTCATTTTTCATGTATGCGCTAGTTTTTTTTTCATCATAACCTTGATGTAATTTACCATCTTGTACAATTTTTAAATCACCAAATTTGATTGAAAGTTTTTTCAAGTTTATTTTATATCCTGCTTTTCCAATTGCCATTATTATACGACCCCAATTTGGATCTTCACCTGCAATTGCAGTTTTTACTAACGGTGAATTAGCAATTGAGAAAGCAATATTTTTTGCTTCTATTTCTGATTTACATTTATTTACATTTACGGCCACAAATTTTGAAGATCCTTCGCCATCAGAGACTACTCTTTTGGCTAAACTTAGTAAAAGTTTATTTAAAGCTAAATCAAAGCTTTTGATTTTTGTATCATTAAAATTTTTTATAATTGGATGATCTGCTTTACCTGTTGCAAAAATAGTCGCCATATCATTTGTGCTTGTATCTCCATCACATGTAATGGCATTAAAAGTTGTGGAGATATTTTTTTTTAACAGCCTGCTTAAAATTTCATTTGATAATTTTGCATCTGTAAATACATAGGCTAATGTAGTTGCCATATTTGGATGTATCATTCCTGAACCCTTTGCTATTCCATAAATCTTGGTTTTTTTATTTCCAATTTTACATTCCTCCATAGCTACCTTGGGCTTGGTGTCTGTTGTCATTATTGCAAGAGCAGCCTTCATCCAAATAAATTTATTTTGAGTATATTTTATTTTACCAATCAAATTGGGTATCTGATTTAGTATCTTTTGATAAGGAAATGTTTCACCTATAGTTCCTGTGCATCCAAACATAATTTCTTTAGGAGAAATTTTTTTAGGGTTATCTTCATCAAGTTCTTGTTTTTTATTTAATTCATCAGAAATTTCTAGAGAAATTTTCTTAAGACCTTCATATCCCTCTTTGCCAGTAAATGCATTTGCGTTCCTTGAGTTAACTAATAGTGAGTAAACTTTTTTACATTTTTGATTTAAGTTCCATTTGATATTTTCTGAAATTATTTTTGATTGTGTATATACAGACGCATGATTAGCGCCATCTCTAAAATAAAACATTGCTAAATCATCTCTGTTATCTTTGTAGAGATTTGCACTACCAACAGAAATTGACAAACCATCTACATGTTCTAAGTCTTGAAAATCAATCATTCTGGTGTTTTTTGATTTTGAAGATAAAAAATTTGATAAATTAATTCCCATAATGTTTAAAATAATTATTTAATACATATATTAAACAATATAAGTAAACAATAAATCAAATACTCATGTTTAATCCTTTAAATTTAATTTCTAAATTTATCAAATCTAGCAACCAAAAAGAGCTCGATAGAGTTTCAAATATTGTCAAAAAAATAAACTCTCTAGAAGATGAGTTCAATAATTTAGACGATTTAGATTTTCCAAAAAAAACTTCAGCTTTTAAAGAACAGATCAATAATGGAAAAAAATTAGATGAGATTTTACCTGAAGCTTTTGCATTGGTTAGGGAGGCTTCTAAACGAACTCGAAATGAAAGACACTTTGATGTTCAGATAATTGGTGGTGTTGTTTTGCATGAAGGTAAAATTGCAGAGATGAGGACAGGTGAAGGCAAGACTTTAACAATTACTTTAGCTGCATATCTTAATGCACTGACTGAAAAAGGAGTTCATATAGTAACTGTAAATGATTATCTCGCAAAAAGAGACTCGATCGATATGGGGCAAATATATAATTTTCTTGGCCTAACATCAGGCTACATAAATAATGACCAAAATGACGAAGATAGAAAGAAAAATTATAACTGTGACATAACCTATGCAACTAATAGTGAATTAGGTTTTGATTATTTGAGAGATAATATGAAATTTTCAGAGGAAGAAATGGTTCAGAGAGAACATACTTTTTCTATTGTTGATGAAATTGACTCCTGCTTAATTGATGAAGCTAGAACTCCCTTGGTTATTTCAGGATCAGCGGACGATAAAACAGCTCAATATCTTGCAATAGATAAACTTGTAAAACAACTAAATGATAAAGATTACGAAATTGATGAAAAGGATAGAGGCATTCTTTTAACCAATGATGGAATTAATAATGTAGAAAAAATTTTTTCTGATGCGGGTATTTTGAAAAATAATAATTTTTATGATCCAGAAAATTTAGGTCTAGTTCATCATGTAAATCAAGCATTACGTGCAAATCATTTATTTGAAAAAGGTAAAGATTATATTGTTAAAGATGAAAGTCTTAAGATAATTGATGAACTTACCGGTAGAATTTTAGAGGGAAGAAGATTTGGTGATGGATTACATCAAGCCTTAGAAGCAAAAGAAAAAATTACTATTCAGGCAGAAAATCAAACCTTAGCTTCAATAACCTATCAAAATTATTTTAAACTTTATAAAAAAATATCAGGATGTACAGGAACAGCCGCAACAGAGTCAGAGGAATTTTTTGAAATTTATAATTTGCCAGTAGTAGTGATACCGACAAATAATGAAATGATCAGAAAAGATTACAATGATCAAATTTTTAGAACTGAAAGTGAAAAAAATGATGCAATTATTGAAAGGATTGTTGAGTGTCATAATTTAGGACAACCAATTTTAATATTTACATCAAGTATAAATAAATCAGAAATTTATTCAAAATTACTTAGTAAAAAAAATATTAAACATGTTGTCTTAAATGCAAAAAATCATGCAAATGAAGCAGAGATTATAGCAAATGCTGGTAAGGAAAATTCAGTCATAATCACTACCAGTATTTCTGGAAGAGGTGTAGATATTCAATTAGGAGGCAAAAAAGGATCTGTTCAAGATGATCAGTTAAAAATCAATAAGGATAGGATTAAAACGTTGGGCGGTTTATTTGTTATTGGCACAGAAAGAATGGAATCTCGAAGAGTTGATAATCAGGCAAGAGGAAGGGCTGGTCGACAAGGAGATGAAGGTAGTTCTATTTTTTATGTAAGTTTAGAGGATGATTTGATGAGGATTTTTGGTTCAGAATCTATGAATAATATGCTTGAAAAATTAGGGTTAAAAGATGGAGAGAGTATTGATCATCCATGGATAAATAAAGCATTAGAAAGAGCACAACAAAAAGTTGAAGCTAGAAATTTTGATATACGAAAAACTCTAATTAAGTTTGATAATGTCTTAAATGATCAAAGACACGTTGTATTTTCGCAAAGGAAAAATGCAATGAATAGTAAAAATATTTTTGAATATTCAGATGAATTTTTGAAAGAAATTTCCCAAGATATTGTGAAATTAAAAATTCAAAAATTATCAAATCCTAAAAGTAATGAATTTTCAAATCGACTAAGACAAATTGTTGGAAAAAGTTTTGAAGAAAATGAATTTAAAAATTTAATTTCATCTAGTGATAATGAAACTAAAGAAAAAATTTTAAATAAATTTAAAGAATCACGAAACGATAGAATAAATTTACTTGGTGAAGATCATGCAAAAGAAATTGAAAAAAGAATATTCCTTCAATCAATAGATCTAAATTGGAAGTCTCACATTCAATATTTAGAACAATTAAGACAAGTAATAGGTCTTAGATCCTATGGGCAAAGAGATCCTTTAATCGAGTATAAAAAAGAGGCTTTTGAGCTATTTTCAAATCTTTTAGAAAAACTAAAATTAGACTACATTACAATTTTAATGAATTTAAAAGTTGTAACTGAACAAGCACCAGAACAAGAAAATAAAACTAGTATGTTGGACCAAATGAAAAAAGGTAAAAAAATTGGTAGAAATGAACCTTGTTATTGTGGCTCTGGAAAAAAATTCAAACATTGTTGTGGAGCTTTATAAAGTTAATTAAAATAAAGCAAATGCTAAAGTAAGTAATATAAAGCCTAAGATAGAAGATCCAATAAGTATTTTTTTAGATTTTAAAATTTCTACAATATTATTTTCTTTTATTGTTAGTGTGCTTATGTCCTCTGAATTACTTATAAATCCTTTATTTCTTCCAATCTTTAAAAATTTATTTTTTCTTTCACTCATGATCTCTTCAGAGGATAAGTCTTTAAAATATTCTAAATTTTTAGATATCGAATTTCTTAAATTGTCTAATATTAAATCTCTATCTCTATGAGCTCCACCCAATGGTTCTGGAATTATTTCATCTATAACCTGAAGTTCTAATAAATCTTTAGCTGATAATTTCATTGCCTTTGCCGCATCAAGCATTTTTTTTGGATCTCTCCATAAAATTGTTGCACATCCTTCAGGAGATATCACAGAATAAATAGCATTTTCTAACATTATTACTTTATTAGATGATGCTAGAGCTATTGCCCCTCCAGATCCACCTTCACCAATTATAATAGCAAGTGTTGGAACTTTAAGTTCCATACAACATTCAATTGATTTTGCAATTGCCTCCGCCTGTCCTCTTTCTTCAGCACCAACTCCTGGATATGCTCCTGGAGTATCTATAAAAGAAATTATTGGAATATTAAATTTATTTGCCAAATTCATTAACCTAATTGTTTTTCGATAACCTTCTGGTCTCATCATCCCAAAATTTCTTTCAATTCTACTCTCTAAATTTTCACCCTTTTCTTGTCCAATTACTAATACTGATTGTCCATTGAATTTTGCAAAACCTGTAAGTACTGATTTATCTTCACCATAATATCTATCTCCAGATAAAGAGATAAAATCATCAAATAAATTATCTATAAAAAATTTTGATTTAGGCCTATCTTCATGTCTAGCAACCATAGTAGTTTGCCAAGGGTCTAAATTTGAATAAATATCCTTTAATTTTTTATCTAATTCAGCTTGTGTATTTGATATTTTTTGAGTATCGACTTCAGATAAACCCTCTTGATTAAAGGGATCTTTTAGTTTTTCAATTTCACTTTCTATATTTTTAATATCATTTTCAAAATTAAGATAATTTTTCATAATTAATTTATATCGGACAATTAAAATATAAAAAAGGCAATAAAGTGATGATGAATATCCTTTGTAAATGTTATCAATTGACTTAAATTTTTTTTAAAGATAAAATTTATTTATCGGGAGAGACTGATAAGCTTATTGGCGCCGAAGGAGCAACCACCCCGGAAACTCTCAGGCAAAAGGACCGTTAAACGCATAACACTCTGGAAAGAGATTAATTTCCGCCGAAGGAGCAAAACTCTCAGGCAAAAATACAGATGGGGTAAATATTAGTGCTATGCAAGAGAAATATATTAAAATTAACAAACTAAAAGTTTCAGAAAGTTTATCTAGATTTGTGAAAGATGAACTATTGAAAGACACAAATATTTCTAGTGATGATTTTTGGCTAGGTTTTGAAAAAACTGTTGAGGAGCTTGAACCAAAAAATAGACAATTAATTAATTTTAGAGAAACTTTACAAAAAAAAATTGATACATGGCATATTAAGAATAAATCTAATGAATTCAATTTAATTGAATACAAAAAATTTTTAGTTGAGATCGGCTACTTAAAAGAAGAAGGCCCAGATTTTTCAATAGACACAAAAAATGTAGACGATGAAATCACAAAAATTGCAGGACCGCAATTAGTTGTACCAATTATGAACTCACGTTATGCATTGAACGCAGCCAATGCAAGATGGATGAGTCTCTATGACAGTTTATATGGGACTGATGTTATAGAACAATCTGAGGATAGCGTTTCTGAAAGATATGACCCTTTGAGAGGAGAAATGGTTATTAAATATGGTAGAGACTTTTTGGATAAATATTTTCCTTTGAAGGATATGAGCTGGAGCAAAATTACTACTGTAGCAGTCAAAGAAGGAAGTTTTAAAGCATTAAAAGGAGTTGAAACATTTGATTTAGTAGATGAAGAAAAATTTATTGGTCATAGAGGTGAAGCAGATAACCCATCGGCAATTATTTTGAAAAATAATAACTTACATATTGAAATTTTAAGAGATCGAAGAGCCTTTAGTGCTCAACAAGATTATGCAGGTATTAGTGATATAATATTAGAGTCTGCTATATCCACTATATGTGACAACGAAGACAGCGTTGCAGCAGTTGATGCTGCAGATAAAGTTATTTGCTACAGGAACTGGTTGGGTTTAATGAAAGGTACTCTAAAAACTCAATTTGAAAAAGGTGGTAAACTACTTGAAAGAAAATTAAATCCAAACAGAAGTTACATATCAAAAGATGGTAAAGGACTTAAACTTCACGGAAGAAGTCTATTGTTGATAAGAAATGTTGGACATTTAATGACAAGCCCATCAATAATTCTCAGTAATGGCAATGAAGTCCCTGAAGGTATCATGGATGCATTTATAACTGTTGCTGCTGCTCTTCATGATCTTAAAAATAAAAATAATTCTAGAACTGGATCCATTTATATAGTTAAACCAAAAATGCATGGACCGGAGGAAACTGAATTTACTGATTTGATATTTTCTAAAGTTGAGGAAGTTTTAGGATTAGATAAATACACTTGTAAAATCGGAATTATGGATGAAGAAAGAAGAACTTCATCCAATCTAAAAGAATGCATAAGAACACTAAAAAATAGAGTATTTTTTATTAATACAGGTTTTTTAGATAGAACTGGAGATGAAATGCACACTTCGATGGAAGCAGGACCAATGATTAAAAAAGGAGAAATGAAATCTTCTAAATGGATCTTAGCATACGAAAATAATAACGTTGATATTGGTTTAAAATGTGGACTTTCAGGAAAAGCTCAAATTGGTAAAGGAATGTGGGCAATGCCAGATAAAATGAAAGATATGATGGAGCAAAAAACAGGTCACTTAAAAGCAGGTGCAAATTGCGCTTGGGTACCATCTCCTACGGCAGCAGCCCTACATGCATTACACTATCATGAAATAGATATTTTTGATCAACAAAAAAATATAATTAAAAGAGAAAAAGCAAAACTTGATGACCTTTTAACAATTCCAGTTGCAAATAGACCTAACTGGTCAATTGAAGAAATTAATAGTGAAATTTCTAACTCAGCACAAACATTGTTAGGTTATGTAGTAAGATGGATAGATCAAGGTGTAGGTTGTTCAAAAGTTCCAGATATAAATAATATTGGGCTAATGGAAGATAGAGCAACTTTAAGAATATCTTCACAGCATATTGCTAACTGGATACATCATGGAATTACTACTAAATTACAAGTTTTAGGAATAATGAAAGAGATGGCAAAAATTGTTGATAATCAAAATAAAGGTGATGATAAATATATCAGAATGAGTGACGACTTTGATAGGTCATTAGCTTTTAAAACCGCATGTGATTTAGTTTTCAGTGGTAAAGAGCAGCCCTCAGGATATACAGAACCTTTACTACATTTAAATAGACTTAAAAAAAAAATTAATCAGAACTAGAATTTAAATCAGCTCTATTTTTAAAAGCAGAAAATAAAGTTCCATCATCTAAATTTTCAATTTCACCTCCAACTGGGAGTCCTTGAGCTAATTTAGTAACTTTAGCACCAGTATTTTTTAAACTATCCTGGATATAGTAAGCAGTAGTTTGTCCTTCAACTGTTGCGCTAGTTGCAAGTATTACTTCCTCTATACTTTCTTTATTTACTCTTTCTACTAATGAGTTGATTAAAAGATCTTCTTTTCTTTGTCCTACAGACGAAATAGTTCCACCCAAAATATGAAAATATCCTTGAAAAATATTTGAATTTTCAATTGACCATTGGTCTGCAATATCTTCTACTACACAAATTTTATTATATTTTTCTTTTGAACTTTCACAATTAATACATCCGCTTAAATTTGATTTTAATGATCCACAAAAGTTACATCTTGTTACATTTTTAAAAACTTGATCCAATGTACTTGCCAATGGCTTAACCAACTCATCTCTATTGTTAATCAATTTTAGAACAATTCTTTTTGCTGATTTGGGGCCAAGACCAGGAAGCTTTGAAATTAACTTTATTAATTCCTCAATCTCATGTATATTTTGCATTAATTATAATGGCCATTTAAAACCAGGAATTCCAAAACCTCCGGTGGCTTTTGAAATCTCTTCTGTGGTCTTTGTTTTCAATTGTGATTTTGCACTATTGTGAGCTGCAACAATTAAATCTTCAATTATTGTCTTATCTTCTTTAATAATTTCGTCAGACAATTCAATTTTTTGCATCTCTCCTTCACCATCAAGAGTTATTTTAACTGAATTAGACCCTGAAACTCCCTCAGCTTTAATCTCCTTAATTTTTTCTTGGCTTTCTTTCATTTTCGCCTCTAATTCCTTTGCTTTATCTAAAATCTTTGTAAAATCAGTCATTTTTATCCTCTTCTTTTTCATTTAACTTTACGTCTACAAGTTCTGCATCAGGAAATTTTTCCATCACCATCCTATAGATCTCTGAACTTTTAGCCTCATTAATCTGTTCATCTTTTTTATTCCTTTGTTTCTCTTTAACTGACAACTCGCCTTTAGATTTACTAAAGGTAATAATCCATCTTTCAGAAGTCCATTCAAAAAGTTTTGAGGAAAGATCTTTCACAAAATCTTTATCTAAGTTATCATTAAAAGAAATTTCAATTCTATTTCTCTCAAATTTTACAAGATTTACATTTTTTTCTAATTCATATTTTAGTTTAATTTCTTTTTTTTGAGTACAGATATCAAGAAGGTCTTCAAATGAATTTATCAAATTTTTATCAATCGCTTCAACTTCTTGTTTCACATCAGGTTTATGTTTTTCTTCTTGGGCTACATTTTTTATTTGATTTATAACTCTTGAATTATCCTCAAATTCATCTTCTTTTTCTTTTTTCTGGATTCGATCATCTATATTGAAACTTGTTTGCTCTTTTTTAGTATCTTGCTTTAACTTAATTGAACTTAAATGCATCAATCTTATTAAAAACATTTCTATAGACAAATGCTGGTTAGAGACGATGTCTAATTCTTCAAGTGAAGATACAGCAAACTGCCAAAATAAAATTAAAATTTCTGAGTTTACTTGATTAGAAATTTCTTTAATTTTTGAAAACTCTTCATCGTTAAGTGAAAAATTTGTACTTTCTAGGGATAATGAATTTATATTTTTGAAATAATAAAGTATTTCTAAAAAATCATTAATAAATACCTTTGGTTCAACACCCTGATCGTAAATTTTTCTATAAATATTAATAACTTTTTCCTCATCTCCTTTAAGTACTAATTCAAATAAATTTATCAATTGAGATTTATCAAAATATCCAAAAATTTTTTGTGCAGCGTTTAAATCTAATTCAGTATTTTGCTCTAAACTTAGTAGACCTCTATCCAATAAAGATAATGCATCTCTTACAGATCCTTCAGATATTTTAACAATTAATTTTAAAGCTTCATCTGATACTTTGCCATTCTCTTTATCTTTAATTTTTTTTATAAATTCGAATAATTCTGTTGATTTAATTCGTGATAAATCAAATCTTTGACATCTTGACACCACGGTAATTGGTATTTTTTTAATTTCTGTAGTTGCAAAAATAAATTTAAGATATGCTGGTGGCTCTTCCAGTGTTTTTAACAAAGCGTTAAAAGCTTGTTTGCTTAACATATGTACTTCATCAATTATAAAAATCTTAAATTTTGCAGAAGTAGGTCCATATCTAGAGAATTCAATTAAATCTCTGACATCATCAACACCAGTTTTGCTAGCTGCATCCATTTCAAGTACATCAATGTGACTTGCATCGGCTATTGATTTACAATTTTCGCATAAATCTTTTTTACATAAATTTTCAATTCCTTTTAAACAGTTAAGCCCCTTAGCAACAATTCTGGCAGTCGTAGTTTTGCCAATTCCTCTTATTCCAGTGAATAAATAAGCATTAGGAATTTTATCTGCTTTAATGGAATTAGTTATAGTTTCAGCCACAACTTCTTGGCCAATAAGATCATCAAAAATTTGTGGTCTATATTTTAATGCTAATACTTTAGAGTTATTATTCATTTTGTTAATTTTAAGGAGACTAGAACCTGAATAACTGTCTCTACGACTGCTTCCGTTAAGATCTGGTCGGGTTCAAGCAGCATCCACCTCTAGCCTCCAAAACTATTATAGCAGTTATAATTTCTATTCCACAAGAAAAGATTAATTATTTTTTTCTCTTAACTTATCTGCTTCAAAAACACCTAGAACGTGAAAATCTTCACAATGAAGCCCAAGCTCTTTTAAGGATTTTTGAACTTTTGGATCTTCGATATGACCATCTAATTCACATAAGAAAAAGAATGAGTCAAAAGTATTCTTTTCTGGATAGCTCTGTAATTTTGTTAAATTAACTCCATTAATAGCAAAGCCTCCTAGTGATTGATAAAGTGCAGCTGGTTTACTTTTTAATTTAAATAAAAAAGAAGTGATGTATTTTTTATCTCCAAATTCTGGTTGTGAAATATTTTTACCCATAATTAAAAATCTTGTTAAATTGCCATTTTCATTTTCAATATTTTTTTTAATTACGCTTAAACCATAAATTTCAGCACTTAAAGAAGAGGCTATTGCTGCTTGCTTAATATCTTTAGTTTTAGAAATCATTTCTGCAGACCCTGCTGTGTCAGCTCTAATATGCTCTGCTATATTATTATCTTTAATAAATTTTGAACATTGAGATAACCCTTGAGCATGAGAATATACCTCTTTAATGTCACTTAACTTCGCATCAGGTTGTCCTAACAAATTATGTTCAATTTTTTGAAAATGCTCTTCATAAATATTTAGTCTATGTTTAAAGATTAAATATTCAATACCAATATTGCCTGTAATTCTATTAGACTCTGGGATAATTATTTTACACTCAGGCTCTGAACTTGCTTTATTAAAACATTCGTCAAAAGTTTTACATGGTAAAATTTCGGCATCGGGATCTACTGATAAAGCAGCTAAATGTGAATATGCTCCAAAAGTACCCTGAAAATATATTTTTGACATTAAGCTTTATATTCCATAATTTTTTTTAAGGCCAGATAATCTTCTTCAGTATCAACTCCTATTGGCGATGATTTTGCTAGAGCTACATTTATTTTGATATTATTATCTAGTGCTCTTAATTGTTCTAATCTATTTTTAATTTCATTTTGAGATTGTTTTAATCTTACAAATTTTTCTAATGTTTCAGCTGAATAACAATAAACTCCTATATGATGATAAATGTTATTCTTTTTGGAGGAGTTTCTTAAAAAATTCTCAGCACTAGAAAAATCTTCTTCTTTAAGATTTTTTTTAGTGATAACCTTTACTATATTTTCATTTTCTAAATCGTTATAATTTTTTATATAAGCGGCAAGAGTTCCCATTTGAGTTGGGTAAACAGTCATTTTCTTATTTAAGTTGATAATATCATCAATATCAATTGCTGGTTCGTCACCCTGCAAGTTCATTATTAAATCTACATCTTTGATATCTAATTTCTTTAACGCTTCATAAATTCTGTCAGTACCAGTTTTATGATTATTGCTTGTAATTATAGCTTTACCTCCATTTTTTGTAACATCATCTACTATTTCCTGGTCTTCCGTAGCAACGACAACCTCTCCAATATTTGCCTCTTGAGCTCTTTTAAATACATGTGAGATGATTGATAAGCCATTTATTTTAAGTAAAGGTTTACCTGACAGTCTTGTTGCTGATAATCTTGATGGAATAATAGTCAATGTTTTCATTATATTTAGAAATTATTATACATTTTAAATAGCAATAGAGGCAAATTTATACATTAAATTTTGGTAATTTTTTAATTTATCGTGATATATGTTCAAAAATAAAATTACAAAAATGGATTCTTTTGAGCTTAATAAAATAGTAGCAGCAGTTCTAATGGTTGCTCTTTTAGTAATAGGTATTGGAAAACTATCTAACGTAATATTTCATGTGGAAAAACCTAAAACTCCAGGTTACGCAGTTGAAGTAGAACAAGCCACTACTATGACATCATCAGCTAAAGCTTCTGTTGAAGAAAAAATTGATATTGCTGCATTGATGGCAATGGGTGATGTGGCGTCAGGTGAAAAAATTTTCAAAAAATGTGCTGCATGTCATTCCATAATAAAGGGTGGAAAAAATAATATTGGTCCTGCTTTATATAATGTAGTTGGAAGAAAAACTGGTGCTGTTACAGATTATAAATACTCTAAGGCTTTAGCATCGTTTGAAAAAGAATGGACTTTTGAAGAGTTAAACGGATATTTAATTAAACCTGCAAAATGGATTAAGGGAACAAAAATGGCATTTGCTGGATTAAGAAAAGAAAAAGATAGAGCCTCAGTTATAAAATATTTAAATCAAAATTCAGATAACCCAGTACCATTACCCTAGTTTATCAAAACAATACAACAAGATACTTTTTTGAACATGAACTCTATTAAGAGCTTGTTGCCAGACATGTGATTTATTTCCTAAAAAAATTTCATCACTCACTTCAGTTCCACGAGGTAAACAGTGTAGAAAAATACAATCTCTTTTTGCAAAACTCATTAATTTTTTATCTATTTTAAATTTTTTAAATTGTTCAATTTTTTTCTTTTTATTTACTTTGTCATTTAAAGATATAACTTTATCTGAAAATATAACATCAGCACCTTTAACTGCTTTTTTAGGATCATTGTAAATAAATATTTTTTTATTATTCTCTTTTACCCATATCTTAACTTCTTTGCCTGGTTCAAATTTTTTAGGACATCCTATACTGAGTTTGAATGAAAATTTAACCGAAGCTGCTATCAAGCTATCTAAAACATTATTAGAGTCCCCAACCCAACAAATATTTAATTTTGAGATTGGTTTTTTTTTTATTTCCTCTACAGTAAATACATCTGATAATACTTGAGTTGGATGTGAAGATGGACTTAAACCATTAATTACTGGTATTGTTAAATGATCTCTGAAACTCTCGACTTTTTCATCACTATCAGTTCTCAACATAAAACCATCGCCATAAGTTGAGAGTATTTTTGCAGTATCAGCTATACTTTCTCCACCTTGGCCAAGATGAAGTTCATTTGATCTCAGTGTCAATGTTCCACCACCAAGCTGCTTAATAGCTAAATAAAAGCTTATTCTTGTTCTTGAGCTTGCCTTTTCAAACATTTGGATAAGCATTTTTCCTTTTAATGGAGCTCCTTTATCAACTTCAAGTGTACTCATTTTTTTTCTTAATTTTTTTCTTTTTTTTGCATCAGTTATAATTTTTTTAAGATCTTTAGCTGGAATATCTTTTAAATTTATAAAATGTTTCATTTTAATTTATTTCTGAACAAACTTTTTCTATTATCTTTAAAGCTTGATTAATTTCACTTTTTTTTACATTTAAAGGTGGCAAAACTCTAACTACATTTTCAGCGGCTCTTATAGTCAATAATTTATTATCCATCAGTTTTTTTATAAATTTTGTTTGATCTACTTTAAGTTTTATACCAATTAATAAACCTTTTCCTCTAATCTCATTGATAATATTTGGATATTTTTTCTTGATATCATTGAGATTTAATAAAAAATATTTTGAAATTCTTTTTACATTATTTAAAAACTTTTTATTGTGAATAATATCCATCACTGTATTACCAACAGACATAGCAAGTGGGTTTCCTCCAAAAGTAGAACCATGAGTTCCTGCTATCATTCCTGAAGCAACTTTTTTATTCATTAAAACTGCACCAATTGGAAATCCACCACCAATTCCTTTTGCAATTGGTACAATATCTGGTTTTACTTTTGATTTTTCAAAAGCAAAAAAATCACCTGATCTTCCTATTCCACATTGAACTTCATCTAAAATTAATAATATATTTTTTTTGTCACAAATTTTTCTTAGCTCGATTAAGCACCAATCAGGTACTACTTTTATACCACCCTCTCCCATTATTGTCTCAATCATTATGGCTGCTGTATTTTTGGAAATTTTTTTTCTTAAAGATGTATGACTGCCAAATTCAAAATGATCAAAGCCACTTACTTTTGGTCCAAAACCTTCTGTCATTTTTTTTGAACCACTTGCATAAATTGCAGCTATGGTTCTTCCATGAAAACTATTTTTAACACACAAAATTCTATTTTTTTTTGGTTTACCAATTGAGTAAAAATATCTTCTTGCAACTTTTATTGCCGCCTCTGTCGCTTCTGCACCACTATTTTGAAACATTACATAATCAGCAAAAGTTTTTTTAGCTAATTTTTTTGCTAATAATTCCCCTTCTGGAATTTGAAATGCATTTGAAACATGCCAAAGTTTTTTTGATTGTTTGTGAACAGTATTTATTAATTTTGGATGTGCGTGACCTAAGGAATTTACAGCTATGCCTTGAACAAAATCTAAATATTTTTTTCCGTCAGTTGAATACAGGAAGCTTCCCTTGCCATATTTAAATGAAATCTTTTTTCTATTATAATTTTTTGTTAAATAGCTCATAATTTAAATCAGCTTTTATAAATTTTAATTATTAGATACAAGTTATGATTGAAAATACATATAATCCAATTTTAGGTTATTTGTGTTGATAACTGTAAGATTTTGCTTGTTTAATTTTTTAATATATCAGTATATTGTTGTTTTTAAAAACGTATATACAACATATAGATAATGAGTTGGAACGAAGAAAAAGTTAATAAATTAAAAGAGCTTTGGGGTAAAGGAAATACTGCAAGTCAAATTGCTGAAATTATTGGTGGAATTAGCAGAAATGCAGTTATTGGAAAAGCTCATAGATTAAATCTATCTGCTAAAATAAAAACAAGAGCAGCTACATCTAATCAAAATTTTGAAAATTCACAGGTACAAAAGGATGTTAAATCTAGAAGAGGAAGAAAAAGTAAATTTAAATCTTTGATTATTGAAAAAGATTTTGAACCTGAAAATCCAAAGCAATTAGAAGAACTTGATGAAAATTCATGTAAATGGCCTGTTGGTCATCCAGATGAGAAAGGTTTTTATTTTTGTGGAAGGTCGTCTTTAAAAGATTTCTCTTATTGCAAACTTCATCTTTTGTATGCTTATCAGCCTAAAGGGAAAAAAGAAGAAGTTTCTGATAAAGAGGAAGTTCCTGATTTTATAGAAAAAAAGATACAGTCAGCTTAAGATGATTTAGTTAATTTAATTTTTTAAATCTTCAGAAGTATACTTTTCGGTTGAAAATTGCCCTCCCTCTCTCCACATGTAACAATATTTTTTTACTTCATCATCAAAGTATCTGACACTAGGAATTCCAATTTCTGAGTTAGTTTTATATTTCCCAGATGATATATTGTCATATTTTAACAATCTTAACTGATCGCAGGTAAGCAGAGGGTTAGGTAATAACTCAAAAAATCGGGCTGAAAATTTTGCTAACGGTAAAGGGAAAGGCACTAAAATTCTTTTTTTATCAATCAAATTTAATAACTTTTGTAACAGTTCCTTAAAAGATATTATCTCAGGTCCTGTACATTCAATTATTTTTGAATAAATATTTTTAGAAATAATATGGTTAATTGTATCAGTTAAATCTGAGCAATGGATCGGAGCAAATTTAGTTTTTCCATCGTAATAAAGAGGAAATATTGGTAATCTGTTTAAAAGTGTCATAAAATTTGTCGTAAAATTATCATCTACAGAATAAACAATTGACGGTCTTAAAATTGTTGCCAAAGGAAAGTTTTTTAAAACATTGTTTTCACCCACTAATTTACTTTTAGCATATTCAGAATCAATAGCATCATTTATTCCAAGTGCTGATAAATGAATAAAATGTTTTAAATTATATTCTTTACAAAGCTTAGCTAACAAAGATGGAAAAATAGAATGGATGTTTTTGAATGTGTTTCCTTTTTTTTTTTCAAATAATATTCCTATTAAATTAATACAAATATCTGTTTTTTTAAAAAGATCTCTTATTTTTTTTTCATCAAATATATTGGCTTCTACAATATCGATATAACCTGCATTTGCTTGGGTTTTGATAATGTAGCTTTTTTGATGAATATTTCTTGTTACAACAGTTACTCTATAATTATTTTTAGTTAATTTTCTAATCAAGTTTCGACCTATCTGGCCACTACCTCCAAAAATTAGACAATGCTTTGAATTCGTCATATATATATTTAAAAATGAGTAATAATATTAAATTGCACCAAAAAGATTTACCAGAAGATTTAGATTTAGGCAATGTGTTAGCAGTTGATGGTGAGTTCATGGGTCTTAATTTTAGAAGAGACCCTCTTTGTTTAATACAATTGTCTTCAGGAGATTCAGATGCTCATATTGTTCAGCTTGATAGAAAGAACTATGAAGCGCCAAATTTAATAAAAATACTCAAAGACGAAAATATTACAAAAATATTTCATTATGGAAGAGCAGATATGGCTCATATTAAATTTTATTTAAAAACTGAAACAAATAATATTCTAGACACCAAAATTGCCTCTAAATTAGCTAGATCTTATTCTGATAATCATTCTTTAAAAACATTAATTAAAGAATTTGCAAATGTAGATGTAAGTAAACAATTTCAAAGTTCTGATTTTGGGGGTATCCTTACTCCAGCACAACTAAAATATTGTGCAAATGATGTTATTTTTTTGCATAAAATTCATGATGAGTTATTCAAAATACTTGAGAGAGAAAATAGGATACAGCTTTATAAGGATTGTTTAAAGTTTTTAAAAACTAGGGTTGATCTTGATCTAGCTTTATTCAAAGAGGATATTTGGTCACATTAATGAACAAAAAAAATTTTACAAAAATTGCCAAAGATGTAATTGAATTAGAAATAAAAAGTTTACAAAAATTAAAAAAAAAAATTGATAATTCATTTAATAAAGCTGTAATCGAAATAGCAAAATGTCAATCTAAAGTAATTGTATGTGGGGTTGGAAAAAGTGGCCTAATTGCTTCTAAGATAGCAGCAACACTATCTTCAGTAGGAACTTCTGCATTTAAGTTATCAGCAAGTGACTCATCGCATGGCGATTTAGGCTCTGTTCAAAAAAAAGATGTATTAATATTGTTAAGCTATTCTGGACAAACTAATGAACTTAAAAACATTATCCAGTATGCAAATAGAAATAAGGTATTATTGATTGGAATAATGTCAAAAAAAAACTCTATTTTGTATAAAGCTGCGGACATAAAATTGTTAATCCCACAAGTAATTGAGTCTGGAGGAATAGTTCCTACATCAAGTACTACTGTTCAGCTTGCTATAGGTGATGCCCTCGCTATAGCGGCTATGCAATATAAAAATTTTGGAAATTTAGATTTTAAAAAAATTCATCCCGCTGGTAATTTAGGTTTAAAACTTAAAACAGTTGAAGATCTAATGATTACTGGAGCTCAAATTCCATTTGTTAAAGAAAATGTAAACATGAAAAAGGCCTTAGAAATATTAAATAAAAAAAAATTAGGATTTTTAATTATTCAAAATAAAAATAAAAAAACAATTGGAATTATCACTGATGGTCAAATTAGGAGATTTAAATCAAAAAAAAATAGTTTTCATTCATTAAAAGTAAAAAATGTGATGACGAAAAATCCTATAGGTGTTGATAAAGATATGTTGGCTGCTAAAGCATTAGCTCTAATGAATCATAAAAAGATTACTTCTTTAAGTGTTTTCAATAAAAAAAATAAGTCTAAGACAATTGGAGTAATTCACATACATAATATTCTTGCGTCTAATATTGTGTAAATGAAAAAGAAAAATATTATATTTTTTTTAATTATATTTTTGCTAATTTTTTCACTAATTATATATCTTAAATACTCAAAAGAAGAGAGTATTTCTAAGACTGAAGAAGAAATTTTAGTAGAACCATATAAATCAAATATAATGGAAGAAGTTAGTTATTCATCTAAAGATGCTAGAGGAAATGAATACATAGTAAATGCATCTAAAGGTGAAATAGATTATGACAAGCCAAACATAATATATCTTACAGATGTAAGAGCTTTCATTAAATTAACAAACTCAAATGATGTCACAATAACTTCAGATTTTGGAAAATATAATACAAATAATTTTGACACTATTTTTTCAAAAAAAGTAATAATTAATTACTTAGATAATAAAATTACTGGTGAATATCTTGACTTTTCAATCGAAAGGAATTCGATGATTATTTCAAGAAAAGTAGTCTATACAAATCTAGAAAATATTCTAAAAGCTGATGTTATTGAAATTAATGTTGCCACTAAGGATACTAAAATATTTATGTATAAAGATAATAAAAAAGTGAATATAAAAAGCAAATATTAGAATGGCTGTCATTAAAAAATTTAGAATTAAATCATTTAAAAAAATAAATTCAGTAATTGAATTTGATAATGTTTCATTAGCTTATGGAAATAGGCTAATTTTAGATAATATAAATTTTAAAATCAACGAGGGTCAAATTTTTGGAATGCTTGGACCAAACGGTGTTGGTAAGTCTACAATATTTAATCTTATAACAGGATTAATTAGCCCCAAAAGTGGAATAATAAAAATTAATGGTGAGAATGTAACTCAATATCCGATATATTTAAGAAGTAAAAAATTTAAGGTTGGTTATGTTCCTCAGTATGGTGGTTTTTTTAATGAACTTACTCTGCATGACAATCTTAGAGCTATAAGTGAAATTGTAATTGAAGATAAAAATTTTAGAAATGATAAAATTAATTATTTAATTTCAAAGTTTGAACTTGATAACTTAAAAGATATAAAAGCTAAATTTTTATCTGGAGGACAAAAAAAAAAATTAGTGATTGCTTTATCACTTTTAAGTGACCCAAAAGTACTTCTTTTAGATGAATGTTTTGCGGCACTGGATGTTTTAACTATTAAAATGTTACAAGAAACAATAGTTAGTTTACAAGAAGAAAATACAATTACAATTTGTATATGCGATCATCAGGCAAGAGATTTACTTGTGTGTGTTGATGTTGCAATGATCTTGAATAATGGGAAAGTTATAGCTCAAGACACTCCCTCAGAATTAGTTAATAATATTAATGCAAAAAATGCTTATTTTGGTGAAAGCTTTAGTTTCAAATAGGTATTCATGTCCAGCGCAATAATTATTAAAAAAAGATTAAAAAATTTTGATAAAGAAATACTTGTAAGTGGAGACAAAAGTATAAGTATTAGATGGGTTTTATTTGCTTCACTAGCTAATGGAAATTCAAAAGCTCAAAACTTATTAATTTCAGAAGATGTTAAAGCGGCAATTAATACGATAAGAAAATTGGGCATTAAAGTCGTTTTAAAAAATAATTTTTGTAAAATTTATGGAAAAGGAATTAATGGATATAAATATAAAAACAATCTTACTCTTAACGCTAAAAATTCTGGAACACTAGGAAGATTAATACTTGGATTTTTAATTAATACTACTAAACCAATAAAACTTATTGGTGATAAAAGTTTATCAACAAGAGATTTTAAAAGAATATCAGATCCTCTAAGTAAATTTGGAGGTATTTTTAAACTAAAAAATAAAAAAAACTTACCTTTAAAAATTTATAGTCCTAAAAATTTAAGACCCATATCTTACTTAGAAAACAAAGGTTCGGCACAATGTAAAAGTGCTGTTATTTTTGCAGGCATGAGAACTGAAGGAACTACTTTTATTAAAGCAAAAAAATCAAGAAATCATACTGAATTAATGTGTAAATATCTAAAGTTACCAATCACAGTAAAGAATAAAAAAATTTATGACTTAATAAGGGTAAAAAAAGTAAAAAAAATTAAACCATTTAATTATATTATTCCGTCAGATATTAGCTCTAGTGCTTTTTTTATCATTCTGACATCATTGTCAAAAGATTCAAAATTACTTATTAAAAATGTAAATATTAATCCTTCAAGGGTAGCTATCATTTCTATTTTAAAAAAGATGGGTGCAAAAATCATTTTTCAAAATCAAAAAATTTATAAAGGTGAAAAAATTGCTGATATTAAGGTTGAAGGTGGAAAAAAACTTAAAGCCATTAATTGTCCCACAAAGTTTAATAGCGGTGCAATTGATGAATTTTTAATAATTTTTATATTAGCTGCTAAAGCTAAAGGAGTTTCATATTTTAAAGATTTAGCTGAATTAGATCAAAAAGAGAGTCCGAGACTACAATGGGGTGCAAAAATTCTAAATTTAATGGGTATAAAAAATATTGTAACAAGTAACTCTATAAAAATTTTTGGTAAACCTGATTTTGAATTAAGAAAAAAAATAGTAATCAAAGATTATTTAAAAGATCATAGAGTGTTTATGACTTCTGTCATTGCAGGTCTTTCATTTGGTGGTGAGTGGCACATACATGATAAAGACTCAATTAAAACTTCATTTCCTAGTTTTCTTAAAATTATAAATCAATTAAAAACTTAATGATCAAAAGAAAAAATATTTTAAAAATAGCAGTCGACTCACCAGCAGCAGCTGGGGCTGGAACTTTAGCAAAAGCTATATCAAAACATTACAATCTATTTTATCTCGATACAGGAAAAATATATAGAATGATTGCATATTTAAAATTGAGATATCCAAAAAAATTCAATCAAAAATTTATCAAATCAAAAATAAAATCTCTCAAAGTTAAAGACTTAACTAAAAAAGCACTATTATCTGATAAAGTGGGTACAGAAGCTTCAATTATATCAAAGGTAAAAGCGACAAGGAAACTTGTACATTCATTCCAGTTAAATTATGCATACAATCCCCCAAAAAAATATGATGGATCATGTTTGGATGGAAGAGATATCACTTACAATATTGTACCAGATGCTGAATTTAAGTTTTTTATTACCGCCAACGTAAAAAAAAGAGCCTTAAGACGATATAAAGAGCTAAAAAGTTTAAAAAAAATAATTTCCTATGATGAGGTGCTTAAAAGTATCAAAAAACGTGATAAAAGTGACATCAATAGAAGAATTTCACCTCTTAAGAAAACAAAAGATTCGGTATTGATTAACACTACAAATTTATCTAAAAGAGCCTGTTTTTTAAAAATAAAAAAAATTATAGACAAGAAAATTAATATTTAATGGAAATTTACAAAGACCTATCAAGTACAGCATCTCAAGAATTCGAAAAACTACTTAACAGCCAACTTTCAAAAGTCCAAATTGAAGAAGGAAAAATTATTGAAGGTAAGATTAACAAAATTACTGAAAAGTTTGTTTTCTTATTTGTTGAGGGTTTAAAAAGTGAGCCTGTTTTAGATATTAACGAATTAAAAAGTATGGGTCTTACTGATAAAATAAAAGTAGGTGAAAAAATATCAGTATTATTGGAAAAAATTGAGGATAAACACGGTGAAGTTTTGGTGTCCGCTAGTAAAGCCCAAAAAATTAAAGGTTGGGAAAAACTTGTAGAAGCTTATGAAAAAAATGAACCAATCATGGGTAAGATTACTTCTAAGTGTAAAGGTGGATGCATTGTTGAGCATATAGATACCGGCTCTTTAATGTTTTTACCAGGATCACAAATTAGTGATAAGCCATTAAAAGATATTAGTCATTTAATGAATGAGCCACAAAAGTTTGCATTAATTAAATTAGATAAAATTAGAGGAAACGCTTGTGTTTCAAGAAGAGAAATTATTTCATCTTTCAAAAAAGAGGATAAAGCAAAAATAATAGAAAAATATAAAGTTGGAGATATTATTAAAGGTGCTGAAGTTAAAGGTTATAGTACTTTTGGATGCTTCTTCAATGTAAACGGTGAATTAGATGTACTAGTTCATCTTCAAGAAATTTCTTATTCAAGAGTAAACCATCCTGATGAAGTTTTTAATATTGGTGAAAAACATGATCTTAAAGTTATTACAGTTGATAAAGATAAGCTACAAGTTGGTTGTTCAGTTAAACAATTATCACCTGATCCATTTGAACACATTGAAAATTATGAATTAAATAAAATTTATAAAGTTAAAGTTTCTAAATTAATGGATTTCGGTGCATTCTGTGAACTAGAACCGGGCCTTACAACTCTACTTCACTCAAGTGAACTTAGCTGGACTAAAAAGAATATATCTGCAAAAAAAATGTTCAAAGTTGGTGATGAAATAGATTGTGTAATCACAGAAATTGATAAAGATAAAAGACGTGTTGCAATCTCACATAGATTGACTCAAGATAATCCTTTTGAAACTTTTGAAAAAACATATCCTGCAGGAACTATTGTTGAAGGAGAAGTGGTAAATAAAAATGAATATTCATTATTTATAAAAGTAGAAGACTTAGATGTGGATGCATTTTTACATTGTAACGATTTAACGTATCTGAATAATGGAGAACAAGAATTAGAAAAATATAAAAAAGGAGATAAGATTAAAGTTAAAGTGCTTGAAGTAAAAATTTCTGAACAAAAGATTAGGGTTGGTTTAAGACAGACGCAAGCAGATCCTTTTGAATGGTTTAAAAACAAAGCTAAAAACCAAACGATTACTGTAAAAGTAATCTCAACTGATAATAAAGGTTTAATGGTAAGGCCTGAAGGTTGTGAAATGGACTTTCAAATTAAGAAGTCAGCAATTGCAATAAATGCTGCTGATGCGAGACCTAGTAGATGGACAGGTGGTGAAAAACTTGACTGCGCAATAGCTGATCTTGATCTAGACAAAAGAAAAGTTACATTAAGTATTAAATTACTTGAAGAAATTGAGAAAAAAGAAGCTTTGGACAAATATGGATCTGAAGGTTCGGGTAAAAACTTACCATTTTCATCACTTTCTGAAGATTTAAAGAAAAAAGAAGAAGATAAAGAATAAAAGAAGATTAAAATTGGCTATTGTAAAATCAAAGGTTTTAAAACAACTCTCTGATAGTTATCCAAATTTTCTAAAAAAAGACCTGGAAAAATTTACCAATATTATTCTTGGCGAAATTAAACAAGCTCTTAAAAGAGGAGATAGGGTAGAATTTAGAGGTTTTGGCATATTTTCAACAAATATCCAAAAAGCCAGAATTTCGAGAAATCCAAAAACAGGTGAAAAAGTCAATACACCTCAAAAAAAAACAATTCACTTTAAAATGTCAAAAGACTTGTTCAAAAAATTAAACAATGAATAAGAATAAAATATTCATAGCATGTGACAGCACAAATATTCAAAGCATTAAAGAAATAATAAAAAAATCAAAAACTTCTAAATTGAAAATAGGTTATAAGTTTGGATTAGAGTTTTTAAATTCGAAAAATGGAAGAAAGTTTGTTTCACAGCTAAAGAACCAAATAACTTTTGGAGATTATAAATTTTCAGATATCCCAAATACTTGTTCTTCAGCTATAAAGGCAATTAAAGATCTTAAATTTAATTATTGTACTATGCATATCAGTTCAGGGTTAGAAGCATTAAAAGCTGCCAAGAAAGCCTCTGGTAAAACTAAATTAGTAGGAGTTACGATTCTAACATCACTAGATAACAAAGCCCTTAAAGAAATTGGTTTTAATAAAAATGTTAAAAAATTAGTCTACCAACAAGCAAAGTTAGCTAAAAAAGCAAAATTAGACGCTATTGTTTGTAGTGCACAAGAAGTTAAAATAGTAAGAAAAATATTTAAAAAAGAAATTATTACACCTGGAATAAGATTTGATTCAAAATTAAATGATCAAAAAAGAGTTTTAACACCTAAACAAGCATATAAAAATGGAAGTGATTGGCTTGTGATTGGAAGACCAATTACTAAAGGCAACATTAAAAATAACATTCAAACATTAATCAATCATTTAAACTAATGAAAGGTTCTAAGATTTGCGGGATCTCAGATCTTAATACTCTAAATTTTATAATTAATCATCAATATCCACCTCAATTTATTGGTTTTATTTGTAATTATAAAAAAAGCTCAAGATATGTTGAGGTTGAAAAGCTAAATGAATTATTAAAATTAGATAAAAAGAATTCTTATTTTGTAGCTGTGCTTGTTAAACCTGATGAAGATATTTTAGAGAAAATTAAACATCTCCCCTTTGATTATTATCAATTATATGACTGTACTCCCGAAGAGACTAAAGAAATTAAAAAAAAGTATGATAAAAAAATTATTACTGCTTTAACTGTAAAAGATAAAAGTGATGTTCAAAAACATTATTTGTATTCTGAAGTAACTGATATTTATTTATTTGACAGTAAAGGATACGAAAAAAGTATGACTTTTGACCATGAGCTTATTCAAAAAATAAAGATTAACAAACCATTAATGTTAGCTGGTAACATACAAATAAATGATAATCTTGAAAATTATAAGAAAATAGCAGATATTATAGATATATCTGGGGGTCTAGAAACTTCTGGGGTAAAAGATAAATCCAAAATAGATATATTTTTAAATAAGATAAAACAGGTACACAATGAAACTTAAAAGAGGAATTCCATTAATTGATCAGCATGATCAACACGGTTTTTGGGGTGGTAAATTTGGAGGAAGTTTTATTCCAGAGACTTTAAAAAAGCCTGTAGAAGATTTAACAAACGAATTTAAAAAACTAAGAAAAGATAAAAAATTTTTAAAAAAAAAAGATCATTATTTCAAAAATTATATTGGAGCTCCCACCTCATTTGTAAAACTTGATAATTTAACAAAACAACTCGGTGGTGCCCAAGTTTGGGCCAAAGTTGTCTCTGAAGCAAACGGAGGCGCACACAAGATATATAATGCAACTGTTCATGCTCTTATATGTAAGGCAATGGGTAAAAAATATATAGTTGGAGATACTGGAGCTGGTTATGCAGGAAAAATGCTAAGTATGGCCGCTAAAAAATTTGGCCTTAAATGCAAAATATTTATGGGTGCAAAGGACATTAAAAGACAAAAACCTAACTGTGAAGCAATGAAAAAGAATGGAGCTGAAATAGTTCCTGTTTACTCTGGAAGCCAAACGTTAGTTGATGCTGTAAGTGAATGTATGAGATACTGGGTATCAAATTGTGATAACACTCACATGTGTGTTGGAAGCACTGTTGGTCCAAATATATTTGTTAAAATCTGTGGCTGGAGTACAGCTCAAATTTCTAGAGAATTAAAAGTGCAATTAAAATCAGAATTTAAAAAAATACCAAATAAAATAAAATTAATTAACTGTGTTGGAGGTGGAAGTTCAGCATATGGATTTTGGAGTGAGTTTATTGACTATGATAAAAAACAGATTGAATTAATTGGTGTTGAAGCAGGTGGGCCTAAAAATTCAAAACTGCATGCAGCACCATTAAGCCGTAAAACTAAAATTGGAATATTGCATGGGGCAGCCTCTTATGTATGTCAGAGTAAAGAGGGACAAATAAATGAAACTGAGTCTATAAGTGCTGGACTAGACTATCCTGGTGTAAGTCCTATGCACTGTTTTTTAAAGGATACTAAAAGAGCAAGATACACATATGCAACTGATGAAGAAGCATTGAATGCACATCAAATGGTGACTAAATTTGAAAATTTAAATCCTAGCTTAGAACCAAGTCACGCATTTGCAGAAGCAATTAAAATTGCTCCTAAATTAAGTAAAGATACAATTATAATTGTAAATTCATGTGGTGATGCAAAAAAAGATAGAGATATTTTAAGAGAAAGATTGGGTAAAAAATAATGAGTTCTTTAATTAATCAGGCTTTTCAAAATGCTAAAAATGAAAATAGACCAGCTTTACTTACTTACACAGTAGCTGGAGATAATACTAAAAAAAGATCATTGGAGATATTAAAATCAATTTCTAATTACGTAGATATTTGTGAATTAGGCTTTCCACATAACACACCTATTGCAGACGGTGGCCAAATACAGACCAGTGCTTATCGTGCCATTAAAAATGGAATTAAAATTAATGACGTATTTTCAATAGCTAAAGATTTTAAAAGTAAGAAAAAAAATAAACCTATTATTCTAATGGGCTACTACAACATGATTTTTCAATACAATGAAAATAAATTTATAAAAAAATGTAAAAAATCAAAAGTTGATGGATTAATTGTTGTAGATTTACCTTATCCAGAAAATAAAAATTTTGCTGCTAAATGTAAAAAAAAAGGAATTAACTTTATTCAATTAGTATCCCCTACTACATCTGAGATAAGATTAAAAAAAATAATCAAAGATTCTCATGATATGATTTATTATATAAGTATGCTTTCAACAACTGGAGGCAAATTGAAAGTTTCACCTAAAAAAATATTGGAAAAATACAGTAAAATTAAAAACCAAAATAAATCTAAAAATGTTGTGATTGGATTTGGAATTACTGAAAAAACAATAAAATCACTTAAAAAAGCTGATGGATTAGTTGTTGGAAGTGCAATTTGTAAGGAAATTTCTAATTCAATTAATAAAAGACAAAATACTGTCACAAATGTTACTAATATTGTCAAGAGATTGAAAAATAAAATTATATGAACTGGATTACAAAAATAATTAAAGCAGGTGAAAAAATTAAAACTGCTTTTCATGAGAGAGCTTCTAAGGAAGATATAGCTAAAAGTAATTGGACTTCATGTTGTAAAGGACCAATACTAAAAAAAGATTTAGCTAATAATTTATGGGTATGCCCAGACTGTAACAGACATCATCGAATTAAACCAAGTCAGAGATTTGATATTTTATTTGGTAAGAATAATTATGAAATATTTAAAACACCTATTCCAAAAGATGATCCATTAAATTGGACTGACTCAAAATCTTATAAAGATAGATTAAAAGCTGCTCGTAAAAAAACTGGTATGGAATGTGGAATGATGGTTGCTTGTGGAACTATTAACAATATTAAAATTACAGCAGTTGCTTCTGATTTTGATTTTCTAGGAGCTTCAATGGCTGCAGCTGAAGGAGAAGCTTTTTTGTATGGAATTCAACACGCTATTGAAAACCAAACTCCTTTTTTATGTATCAGCGCTGGTGGTGGAATGAGAATGATGGAAAGTTTAATATCTCTATCTCAAATGACGAGAACAACACTTGCAATCAATGAATTAAAGAAAAATTGTTTGCCTTATTTAGTATGTATTACAGATCCAACAGCAGGTGGTATTACAGCATCTTATGCAATGCTTGGTGATATTCATATCGCTGAACCAGGTGCATTAATAGCTTTTGCAGGCGCAAGAGTTATTCAAGGAACGGTTAAAGAAGAATTACCTGAAGGATTTCAAAAGAGTGAGTATGTTGAAAAAACAGGTTTTGTTGATTTAATTGTTGAACGTAAAGATCTAGCATCAAAAATAGGAACTTTATTATCAATATTGTTAAAGCAAAATTCTGTTATAAGTTCTGAGCAAAATGAAACTTCAGAAGATAGTCAGTCGCTTACAAGAGCTGCATCCTAAAGAAATAGATCTAAGTTTAGATCGTATTCAAAATCTCTGTCAAAGATTAGGAAACCCTACAGATAAACTTAAAGCAATTTCAATTGTAGGAACCAACGGAAAATATTCAACCATCCAAGCAATGTTTGCTATTTTAAAAGAAGCAAATATTAGATGTAATATCTACACTAGTCCACATATCAAAAGTATTAATGAAAGATTTGTTTTTAACAATGAAGAACTTAATGATGAAGAGTTAGCAAGTTTGTTTGAAGAAATTGAAAGTGCTAATAATAATGAACCTATTACTTTTTTTGAGATATTAACTGCAGCTTATTTTTTAAAAGCCTCTCAATATCCAGATAATATAAATTTAATAGAAACCGGCTTATTTCATAGGTTTGACGCCACAAATATCCTTAAAAATAATCTAGCTAGTATTGTAACTTCTATTGGCCTTGATCATTTAGATTGGTTGCCTGAAAATGAACAAACTGTTGAAAAAATTATTTATGAGAAAACTTCAACTCTTTTAAATTCAAATATTATAGTTGCAAAACAAAGTTCTAAAGAAATTATAGATAGTATTAAAAAAACAATCTCAAATAATAGTTCAAATAAGTTTTTTCATAATGAAAATTATAGTTTTACAATGAAAGAAAACGATTTCTTTTATTATGAGGATCAATTAGGTGGAATAAAATTGCCAATGCCCAATGTTAAAGGGCAATTTCAATTAGAAAATATATCAACTGCTGTTGCAACGTTAAGAACTATAAAAGATCTTAATATAAAAGATGAACATATTCAAAATGGTATTACAAAAATAAATAGTATTGCAAGATTACAAGAAATAAAATCTGGTAAACTTAAAGAACTTGCAAAAGATCATCAACTTTTTATTGATGGCTCACACAATCCTTTAGGGGCAAAAGTATTAAATGAATATTTAGAAAGTTTAAATTGTAATAAACACATTATTTTAGGAATGATGGCAAACAAAGACCATAATGAATATATGAGTTACTTTAAGGATGTTAAAACCTTGACCACTATAGATATCCCTAATCAACCAAACTCAATTAAAGGAAAAGAGCTTAAAAATAAGCTAAACAGCTTCAAAAATATCAATTACCAAGAAAGTGTAGAGGATGCTATAAGGTCAATTCCAGTTAAGGAAAACGATATTATCCTAATTACTGGATCTCTATATCTTGCTGGAGAAATATTAAATTTAAATTAGATATTTTTTTCTAAAAATTCTTTCATGTGACTTTCGGGTACTCCACCAACTTTTCTATCTACTTCAACACCTTTTTTATAGATGATAACTGTTGGTACACCTCTAATTCCTGCAGCACTTCCAGTATTAATTCCACCATCTTCGATGTCTGCATAATAAAAACCAGCTTTTTCTTTATACTCATTAGCTAGTTTATCCATCACAGGTTTTAGAGCCTTGCAAGGTCCGCACCAAGCAGCACTAAATTGGATTACTGAAACGTCTTCGTTTTTTATTTTACTATCAAAATCTTCGTCTTTAAAGTCTATAAGCATAATAGTGATATAATTGATTCAATTGATTATTCAATGGGCAAAAAATAAGATTTTTAGTTTATTCAATCAAGCATCTGAATACTTTTGCTCAAGATTCATCACGTATTCGTTAATTCCGTCTAAGAATTTAAGCTTTTCATCTACTGTTTTAAATGAAAACATCTTATCCTCATTCTCTCTTATCTCATCACATTCAGAGTAAAAAGCAGAAACTGTCCACCATTTCTCCTTGTTTGTGCTTAAAATTCTTGAGGCTATTCTTCTCTTTATTTTTTTGTGAATTTCCTTTGGTAAAATGTCTGGTGCTTCATTGAAGATTAAACCATGCCCAAAAGTAATTAATCTTTCATCTTCAAATTTATCTAATAATGCAAATTTTTCCTTCCAACCACTATTATGAAATTTTGGAAATAATGCTTGATCTTTAGCTGAAGTAAAGCCACCAGAATAAATAGACTCTTCCGGTTCTATATCCTCTTGTGAAGAGGTTTCCATTTTTTCTTCAGCTGCTTCTCTTAAAATATTAGAAATATTTTTTGAAAACTTTTCATTTGTTTTTACCAATTCGGCTCTTTTATTGATTAAATTAAGATCTAATTTTTTATAAGGGTCTACTTTTAAAGCAAAGCCTTTATCTAATAATATAGGAGCCTTATTTGATTTTACCGTTCTTAAAAACTTAGGTGATTTTTTCATCTCTTTTTTAAGATCTTCATAATTAAGTTTTTGAATGGCTTCTATATCAGCTTTTAAATCAACAACTTGTCCCCATTTATAAACTGGATGAGAACAAAAATTAGGGTGTAGAGGTGCACATAAATATAGATAACTTTTTCCATAAAAATATTCATTTAGGGTAATAATATTTTCTTGTTTGATTAAATTTTCAACTACGACCTTGCTGCTTGTCTTTAAGTATTCAGTCCATATGTCTGGTTGTTTTTTTTTTATCAAATCTAAAACTTTAACTGTAAGTTCAGTGTCAAATAGTGCAGAGTGAGCTCCAGCAGACTCAAACCCATTTAGTCTTGCAAGCGACTCTAGTTTCATTGATTTATTTCCCTTAGGATTTAGCTCTGTTTTTAAAATATTATCATCGATAGCAAATGCAGCTTTAACAATGTTAAGAGCATCATGTCTTACGTTGCCTTCTGTATTTGTTAGATATGGTTTTCTCAAAGATTTAAAGAATTCTTTTCTAATTACCTCGTCATCAAAATTAATACTTGAATAACCCAAAAATGTTGCGGGAGACCACTCTTTAAATTTATTTTCAACTTGGCTAAGCATTTCGTAATGACTTAGATTCCCTTTAGTCAATAAATCTACATTTGATTTGTTTATACATAGAGCTGTTGCAGATGGCACTCTATCTTGAGGCATTCTACATCTTTCTGAAAAACGCTCTAATTCTTTGAAGTTTTCATCTAATAAAATTCCTCCAATTTCAATTATTGTTGCCCAATCTGTTTGAGCAGAGTCTGTTTCAATATCCCATACTACGTATTTCAATTTGCTCTCCTTTGTGCATAAAATTGTTCAACTTTTTCTAAAAACTTATTCTGAAAATCTTTTAGTCTTTCTCCATCTATTATAAATCTTTGAAATATATTATCTTTAGTACAAAGCAAAATTACAGCTTGAGAAATTTTTGAACCATGAACAGTATCATGTGCTAAAGCGTAAGCTGCGCATTGTAAATAATAATCTTCAATCCACTCATCTTTTTTAGGCTTATTACTTTGTTTAAAATCAATAATTGTCTCACGTTTCTCATAAACACCAACACAGTCAGCAGCCCCTGCATACTTTCCAGGATAGTATAAAGTAGCCTCACACCCCCAAATTTCATCTAATCTATTTCTTAGGCCATTTTCAATAATTTGGTCTGCCATCATTCTTTCTCTAGTGTTGTCTCCTAATAAATCTAAATTTAATTTACCTAGTAAAAACTTTTCGATATAATCATGCATTGAAGTTCCTCTGCTACTAGCTTCTCTTTTAATGATTTCAGCTTGTTTATGACCTACTCTATCTTTCCAAGCTTGTAGAGATGCTCTTTTTTCCTCAGACTCAGTTGCTTTTAATATTGTTGTAACTGAAGGTAATCTTTCTTCATTAACAGAATAATGCCTAGAACCATCAACAATTGATCTAGTAGACTTTGGATAGATAAATTTATTATTCCACTGCATGTGATTTCTTATATTCTTTATTGGAGAAAAATAGAAATTAATTTTTTGCTTGTTTTGAGTGATCTACAAATTTTTTTACATTTTCAGTTTGAACAGCTTTTTCAAGTTGTTCAGGATCTTTAATACTTTCAAGTGTTCTGGTAATTGATCTAGCATCAGTGCCAAACTTATCAACAACTGACATTGCTTCTTCTAATTTTTTTCTAAGTGAAATTATATTTTCAAAATGTTTTCCAAACCTCGTACTAATTGTTTTCAAATGATTATAAATTTCTGTTGCACCTTTTTGAACTTTTAATGATTGAAAACCCATATGCAAAGATTGTAGATAAGCTGAAAGAGTGTTTGGTCCACAAATTACAACTTTGTGTTTTTTCATTAATTCTTGAGTTAATAACTCTTTAGTGCTTGGATCTTGATATTCGGTTAATTCTTTATATAAGCTTTCAGTGGGAGCATACACAATTGCAAAATCTGTAGTTTTTGGTGGAACGATATATTTCTCATTAACACTTTTGGCTTTAGCTTTAAAAGCAGTAGCCAATTTTGCTCTAGCATCAGCAACAGCCCTTTTGTCATCCGCGTCATGACCATCGGTAATTGCTTTAAATTTTTCTACTGGAAAATGGCTATCAACTGGAACCAAGACATCTCCTTGAAGTTTGATTGCAAATTCTACATTTTCACTGGTATCTTCCTTCATCTTAACATTAGTCATGAATTGAGAAGCAGGTAGTAAATCCTTGATTAAAGCATCCAAACTAAACTCCGCAAGGGTTCCGTATTTTTTTACTCCCGCTAAAATCTTAGTGATCCCCTCTTGGCTTTGATTTAATAATTGCACTTGTTGGTTAAAGTTTCCAACTTTCTCATCCACTTTAGTTAAAGCTTCTGTCATGTCTTTAGTGACACCTGTTGAAAGATTATTAAATGAAGTCGACATTGAACCCAGTGAAGTATTAATAGTATTATTAAGAGTATCTTTTAAATTCTGTATTTCATTCTTTAAGTTAGCTATCTCTTCAGCTTCCTTATTTTCATTTTCATCTTTAGGCTTCGATTTTAGGTTTAGATACAAAATTGATGAGGCAATCCCTACCAGCAAAACTAATAAAATAATAAAAATTATATCCATGATTCTAATAATTTATTTTATAGTAAAAATGTGATTAATATATTTAATTATTTAAAACTTATCTGATGGAATTATTCTTTATATTAAAAATTATATTTATTGTATTGGCAGTAATTGCAGTTTATGCAATCGCTAGAAACCTTGATATTATTAAGATTATTTTAGTTTATTGGAAAGATCTAATTCTTAGAAAGTAACTTTGTTAGCTTTTTAACTTCTAATTTTTTTACTGATGATTTTGATATCATCATGCAAGCCTCTGATTTTAATATTTTTCCATCTTTTAAAATACGAAGATTGTTAGCTTTTAAAGTCTCACCTGTTGAAGTTATATCGGTGATAATTTCACTTGATCCTGTAAAAGGATAGGCTTCTGTTGCCCCTAAACTTCCAACTAATTTAAATTGGGTAACTCCTTTTGAAAACAAAAACTCTCTAGTTAGATTTGGATATTTGGTTGCAACTCTTAATCTTTTCTTCTTTTTGTCTTTAAACTCAAATGCAATTTCCTCTAAATCTGCAACTGTTTGAACATCTATCCATGGATCAGGGATTGCAACAACCAAAGTTGCTTTTCCAAAATGATATCTTTTAGATACCATTATTTTATTTTGAATGTTAAATTTACTCTCTTTAAGTAAATCAAATCCTGAAAAACCAAGATCTAATGAGCCATCTCCAAGTCTTTCAATTATCTCTCTTGCATGAAGGTATAAAACTTTAACATTTTTTAATTGCCTAATTGAACCTAATAAATCTCTTTCTCCTCTTTCTGAAACTAGATTTAATTTATTTTTTTTAAATATCTTCAGGATATCTTTTCTAAGTCTACCTTTGCTTGGAATGCCGATATTAATTATATTTTTACTCATTAGTATTTTAAATTTAAAGCAGCTCCTACTGCAGCTACTTGGTTTTTTGAACCAAGATCTGAAATTAATCCATCATATCTTCCACCATTAATTATGTTTCTATTTTTTGATTTGTGCTTGATATCAATTTTAAATACCATTCCTGTGTAGTATTCTAGCTGTCTTCCAAATGAAGTGGAGAAAATAACATTTAATTTTGAAATTTTATTATTTAAGATTGGAAAATATTTTTGATCAACTACTAAATTAATTTTATTCTTTTTAAAAAACTTATTAAGTTCATTTGCAGCTTTATTAATTGGACATTTAATTTGAAGAAAATCTTTTATAATTTTTGATACATTTTTACCCTTACTGGCTCCTCTCGGATCTCTAATTTTATTATCAAATCTTTTTAAAATTTCGTTAATTGACCTTCCTGCAACAACTTTGGATAAATCTTCATTTAACATTTTAAAATATCGTTTTTTATCAATTTCAACGATAGTCGGATCTACGTCTGAATTAGTTTCTAATCTCTTTAAAAGATCGTTAAAATATTTTTCTCTCCAAAAATGTCTTGATAATCTTAATTTCCAACGCTTTGGAATATCTAATTTTGAAATTAACAAATTAAAAATTTCAACATTGCCAATGGTTAGTGTGCCTGATGTATATTTAATATTTTGAAGTGATTTTAAAGAAGTATTGATAATTTCTTTGTCATCATTCTTTTCATCTTTTGATCCAATGATTTCAAATCCAACTTGGTCTCTAATAATAGATTCTTTTTTATTTTGTGACTTACGATAAGCCTGACCACTATAAAAAATCTTCTCCTTTCCTTTTAAATTGTTCTCTAAATACCTAAGACATGAGGCAATAGTTAAGTCGGGTCTAAGGCAAAGCTCTCTTCCGTTTTGATCAATAAAAGAAAAAATAAATTTTCTAAAATTTTCACCTGATCTTTGAACAATGTGATTAGCCTCTATTACTGAGGGTAAATCTATATATTTAAATCCTTTAGATTTGACGGATCTAAGGATATTTTCAGATAAGTTTTTTGATTTCATTAATTAAATCAGCTTTTGGAATTGTTTGATTGTTTTCACCCTTAACCCCTTTAAGGTTTTTAATGGTGACTGTATTATCATTAAATTCATTTTCGCCACAAATAACCGCAACAGACAATTGTCGTTTATTTGCTAAATCAAGTTGTTTTCCTAGGTTTTTTTTAGTGTTTAAAAAAACTTCAGCGTTAATATTATTGTCTCTTAATTGATCAACTAATTCATAATAGTTTTTCAAATATTTTTGATCCATCACACAAACTAAGACAGGTTTTTGATCTTCTATTTTAATTTGATCTAATTGCATCAAAGCAAATAACAATCTATCCACACCAAAACTAATCCCTGTTCCTGGAACATCAACACCTCTAAATCTTGAGATAAGTTTTGCATAGGCTCCACCAGAACATACGCTTCCAATATCTACTTCTTTTCCTTTATTGTTAGTGACTTTGAAATTTAAATTGGTCTCAACAATAAAGTCTGAATAATAAGCTAGCCCTCTTACAATTGTAAAATTTGTCTTAACTTGATTATAATTTGATCCATATCCAAGTACTTCAAATACATCTTCTAACTCTTTTATTCCTTCTTGAGAAAGTGGGTTTTTTAAAGTTTCTTTTAATTGTTTTAAATCTTTTATTTTTAAGAAATTTAAAATTTGTTGAGTTTGGTCGTCTGATAGATCTGCTCCTTTAGTAATAGCACCACTTTGATCTTTTCTTTCCTTTTTAAGTAAATCTTCAACTCCTTTTAATCCAAATCCAGGCTTATCTAATTTATCAATCGCTCTAATGACTTTTATTTGTTTTTCATCAGAGATTTTTAATTCATCAATTAATCCTTGAACTATTTTTCTATTACTTAAATTAATAGTAAATTGATCTTTGTTTAATCCACAATCTAACAATGTGCTTGATATTAAATTACAAAGTTCAGCATTAGCTTGGGCAGGATTAACGTTTCCAACAATATCAAAATCAGCTTGCATAAATTCTCTATAACGGCCATTTCCAGCTTTTTCATTTCGAAATACGTTTTGAATTGCATATCGTTTATAAATTGAAGGTAGTTCTTGATTATTTTGCGCAACAAATCTTGCTAGCGGACTTGATAAATCATATCGAAGCGTGATACTTTTTTCACCATCTTGGAATGAAAATACATCAGACATAGGATTGCTATCGTCTTCTGCAAGAAAAGATCCTATATTTTCACTAATTTCAAACGAAGGTGTTTCAAGAGCTTCTGCTCCAAACTTGATAAAATTATCTTCAATAGCTTTTAAAAGCTTTTTTTTAAGAAGTAGTTTTTTATCCCAACGATCTTCAAATCCTGAAGGTAATCCAGGAACTAATTTATTTTCTTTGTTCATTTTTTGGTACCCGGGCTGAGAATCGAACTCAAACTTAAAGTTCCACAAACTTTCGTGCTAACCGTTACACCACCCAGGCATTCCTTGTTTTTATATTATTTTTGTGTGGATTTAAAATTATATTATATATAAATAGCCTACAGGCTATGGAAACAAACTCTATGAGTACTTCTTGAAGTCTCTCTATATGTAATTTTTATAATCATGAGCAGTCTTTTAGACAATAACTCAGATTATTCAAGACAAAAACTAAAAAAGGACGTTATCTATTTTTCTATAGATAAAACGCCCTTTAAAATATTTTTATATAAATTAGTCTACTTTTTTTAAGTTAACTGCTGAAGGACCTTTTGGACCATCTTCTAATGTGAATTCAAGTTTATCGCCTTCATTTAGATATCTCATACCAGCTGCTTTAACAGCAGAAGCATGCACAAAGGCATCTTTTTCCTTGTCATCTCTTTCAATGAAACCGTACCCTTTTTTACCATTATACCATTTGATTTTACCCGTTAATGTACTCATCTTATTCTTAGTCCTTGTGTTGTTTATTATTCTATAAAGCTAATTTGATTTTTTTAGAATTTCAAGATGAAAAATAATGGTGGTGCCTCGGGAAGGATTCGCACCTCCGACACAAGCCTTTTCAGGGCTCTGCTCTACTCCTGAGCTACCGAGGCAAAAGATTAACCCCTAAAGATTATTCTGCCTTTTGTAAGGTCATAAGGTGTTATTTCTACTGTCACGTTATCCCCTTGCAATACTCTAATTCTATTTTTTCTTAACTTACCAGCTGTGTGTGCAGTAACTGTGTGACCATTTTCTAATTTAACTCTAAACATTGCGTTTGGTAGTAAGTCCGTTACTTTACCCTTAAATTCTAGTAGGTCTTGTTTTGACAAATTTAATTTCTCCTAATTCTTTTTTTTACAGATTCAGCGTGTCCTGCTAAGCCCTCATAATTTGCAAGTGTTATAACGGATGGCCCAAGACTTTCAATACCCTTTTTAGATAAGTTTATGTAGGAAATCCGTTTATAAAATTCGTTTACACTTACTCCACTTGAGTATTTTGCAGAACCGTTTGTTGGAAGTATATGGTTTGATCCAACATTGTAATCTGTCATTGCCATAACCGCATATTTTCCTAAACAAATAGATCCTGAATTTTTAATTTTTGGAATAAACGATTTATAATTCTTAATATTCAACTCCAAGTGTTCGGGTGCAATTTTATTTACAACATCAATAATTTTTTTATCAGAACTAATATACATTAAAATTCCATTACTAATTAAACTTTTTTTAGCAACAGACTGTCTTGGAATTTCCTTTAATTGTTTAAATATTTCAATTTTAACTTTTTCTACAATATTTTTATCTTTAGAAATTAAAATACATTGAGCAAGATTATCATGCTCTGCTTGACCTATTAGATCACTTGCAACCCATTCTGGATTTGAAAATTTATCACAAATTATTGTAACCTCTGATGGTCCTGCAGTCATTCCCTCAATTCCAACATCACCAAAAACTTCTTTCTTGGCAGCTGCAACAAATGCATTACCAGGACCTACAATTTTATTAACCTTTTTTATTCTTTTAGTTCCATAGGCTACAGCAGCAATTGCTGATGGCCCTCCAATTGAATAAATTTCTTTAATTTTACATTTACGCGCCGCATATAATACTGCTGGATTTTGCTTTCCTTTATATCCAGGATTAATCATTATTACTCTTTTAACACCAGCAACAATTGCTGGGATAGCATTCATTAAAACACTTGAAGGGTATGAGGCTGTGGAACCAGGCACATATATTGCAACTGATTCAATTGGAAGATATTTGTACTCCAATTTATTTTTTAATTTATCTGTGTATGAAATATTTTTAAATTTTTGAAAAGAGTGAAATTTAAAAATTCTAGTGTATGCAAGATCGATTGCATTTTTAACTTTTTTATCAAGAGACTTTATTGATTTAGAAATTTCATTAGTGCTTGGTAAAATTATGTTATTTTTATTAAATCTTTTTTCATATTTTAAAAGAGCTTTATCGCCATTTTTTTTAACATCTTTTATAATACCTATAACTGAAACAGAATTAGATTGAACTTTGTTTTTTCTTTTCAAAAGCAAAGCATCTAAAACTTTATCAAAATTTTTACTATTGCTATTTAATATTTTCATTACTGTTTAATTTCACTTTGATCTTCTAGATTTACCTCAATTATTTCTGTAGTCAAAGCAATGTGAGCATTATTATCAAAAATTAAGTTAATTTCATAATCATCTTTATTTTTTAAATAATCTATAGCTATTAAATCCAAAACTAATTCTTCATTTTTTTGATCAATATTTTTAGACTTTACTTTATCAACAAAATCAAACCTACAAATACTGTTAATTTTTTTATCTGGTTGATCTGTTTCAATTTTTGTTCGTTCAAGTGATAAAAAAAAAACTTTATTAGATGCAAGATATTTAATGTCTGTTAATCTAACTTTTGCACCAGCAGTACATGCGGAAATCATTTGTAAACCCTCATTATCTGTAGCAATTATTTGAGCTAGATATTTTTTATCCATTAATTAACTCTTCTAATTTTTGCACCAACTTTTTTTAGTTTCTTTTCTAAACTCTCATATCCACGATCTAGGTGATAAATTCTATTTATAACTGATTTACCTTTTGCAGTTAATGCTGCAAGAATTAATGAAACTGAAGCTCTTAAGTCAGTTGCCATCAATTCTGCCGCTGCAAAATTTATGTTTCCTTCAACTATTGCTTTATTACCATTAGTTGAAATATTGGCACCCATTCGATTTAACTCTGCAACGTGCATAAATCTGTTTTCAAAAATATCTTCTTTTATTAAAGATTTTTTATTTGCTTTACATAACAATACCATGATCTGCGCCTGCAGATCTGTTGGAAAGCCTGGATAAGGTGCTGTTTTTATATTTATATTATTGATCTTTTTATTTCCAATAATGCTAATATCACCTTTTCTTATACTAATTTTTACTCCTATCTTTTTTAGAGTATTAATTTCAGTTTGAATAACACTTGGTATGACATTTTTAATTATCAAATTTCCTTCTGTAACAGCTGCTGCAACTAAATAAGTACCAGCCTCAATTCTATCAAACATAATTTTATATGTTATTTCGTTAATTTTATTTACACCTACAATTTTAACTGAGCGTTTTGTAATCCATTTTATTTTACATCCAGCTTTATTTAAAAAATTAACTAAATCTTTAATCTCGGGCTCTATTGCACAATTTCTCAAAATAGTAGTGCCTTTTGCTAGACTTGCAGCAATAATTAAATTTTCGGTAGCTCCAACTGAAATTTTTGAAAATCGAATTTTAGATCCTTTTAAACCTTTGGGTGCGGTTGCATGAACATAGCCTTCAATAATTTTATATTTTACGCCAAGTTTTGATAGTGCTTTTAAATGAATGTCTACTGGCCTTGTACCAATTGCACATCCTCCAGGTAGAGATACTTTTGCACTCCCAAATTTTGCAAGTAAAGGACCAAGTACTAATATTCCTGCACGCATAGTTTTCATTAAACTATAAGAGGCAATTTTTTTTTGTTGTTTAGAATTATCAATAATTAATTTTTTATTATCAAATTTTACTTTTGATCCTAATGATTGTAGTAAATTAATCATTGTCTCAATATCTTTAACTTTAGGTAAATTATTTAAATAAATTTTTTTACTAGATAGCAAGGTTGCTGCTAAAATTGGTAAAGAGGCGTTCTTTGAACCAGATATATTTATTTGTCCTTTGAGCTTATTTGCTCCTAAGACTTCTAGTTTTTGCATGGTTAAACTTTAGGTAAAGTTACTCCAGTTTGACCCATGTATTTTCCATTTCTATCTGCATAAGTCACTTCTGGTTTTTCATTTCCTTTTAAAAAAATGAATTGTGCAACACCTTCATTTGCATAGATTTTAGCAGGCAGTGGCGTGGTGTTTGAAAACTCAAGTGTTACATGCCCTTCCCATCCAGGCTCTAAAGGTGTTACATTAACTATAATTCCACATCGTGCATAAGTAGATTTACCAAGACAAATAACTAGCACGTCATCTGGTATTTTAAACTTTTCGACTGTTCTGGCTAGTACAAAAGAATTAGGTGGAATAATGCACTCTGAAACATTTTTAGTTACAAAATTTGTTGGTTTAAAATTTTTAGGGTCGACAATTTCAGAATTCACATTTGTAAATATCTTAAATTCTTCAGACACTCTAGCATCGTAACCGAAAGAAGATAGCCCATATGAAATGCTACTTCCCCTTACCTGTTTTTCTTCAAATGGAGTGATCATATTCTCTTCTTTAGACATTTTTCTGATCCACTTATCTGAAAGAACTGACATTATTTATTTTTCTTTTTTGTTTTTTTTTGAAAAAGTTTTCTTTTCTTTAAATTTTTTCTTAGTGCTAAGCTTAAGCGCTCATTTTTATCTTTTGAATTCATTCTTTATCTGGATTTGTAAGGAAGTCTAACGTTATTGGCTTAGAAGTATCTAATGTTTTTGGTTTAGCCTCTACCTCTTTTGGGCCTTCTTTTGCTAAACGTTTAGCTTTTTTTTCAGCAAGCTTCTTTTCTCTTTTAGCTTGCTTCTCCATAAGCTTATTACCTTTAGTAGATTTATAATCGTAATGAATTCCCATAAAACTTCCTCACGTAGATATAAATCATATTACCTAAAAAATTAAGGTAATATTTTGAAAAAAATGCTTTATTATCAATAAAATATAAATTGTTTATTAGCTCCTATAGATAAATGGTATATCAAGTCATTGGTAATGACTAATTTCCTGGTCAGTACAGGGTGGGAGCACCAATATTAATTTTTATAAAAAATTTTTCTCAAAAAAATTGTGAATAAAATTAATGCAAAAAATCCTAAGATTGGAATATATATGTCTTGAGAAAAAATTACATCTGTAATTTTAGGAACCTCTGAATTTTGATCAATTAATTTTTCTAACCCACTACCGATTGAAACAGCTAAAAAAATTTGAGGTATAATCCCTATAATTGTTGCAAAGAAAAAATTCTTTACTTTCACATTAAAAAGTGTGGGTAAAAGACAGCTTAATTGCCAAGGTATTCCTCCAATAAATCTATATATCAATAAATAAATAAACTCAGAATTTTTAAATTTCATTTCAAGGCCTTGGTATTTATTTAAAAATTTCTCTCTAATAAAATCTTTTAAAAAATAATTTCCAAACATATACAAAAAAGTTGCGCCAATACTTAGTCCCAAAATAACAATTAAAGTTCCAATCCATTTTCCAAAAATAAATCCTCCAAACAAGGCTACAGGCGATCCAAAACCTAAAAATGGAAAAACCCATAATATTGTTAGTAATAAAAAGATTATTGATGTTAAAAACAAATTAGCGTTTTTAAATTCAAAGAAATAAGATCTGTTTTGTTTAATGAAATCATATGATGTGAGATCTTGAAGGCTAAATTTTGAAAAGAATAAGTATAAAAACAAACAAACTAAAATTAGATAGGACAATCCTAAAATTGTTTTAATTTTTTTAGTTTTTTCCATCAAATCTAATAAAATTTATAAAATCTTCTGTTTGCTATTTATATATTTAATTACTATAAAGGGCGAAATTTAATAGAAATTAACCACATTTATGAAACGAACATATCAACCATCTAACGTTAAAAGAGCCAGAAAACATGGTTTTAGGTCTAAAATGAAAACTAAAGGTGGACAAAAACTTTTAGCTAGAAGAAGAGCCAGAGGAAGAAAATCGTTAACTGTATCAGTTTAAATAAATGAAAAGCAAAATACTTGCTCTTTCAAAAAACGAAGAATTCAAAAATTTACTTAAACAAAAAAAAATTTCTAATAAATTTGTTACAATTTTTTTTGGAAGTTTAAAAAATAAAGATAATAAAAAACTTAACATAAGTTTTGTGACTAAGAAAAAAATAGGCAATGCTGTAAAAAGAAATAAAATTAAAAGAAGATTAAGAAATATAGTTAATGATGCTGTTAAAAAAATATCAGTTAAATTCAACTATTCATATCTTGTTATTGCTAAGTCAACTATGTTAAACAATGAATACAAAAATATAAAAGAAACCTTATTTCAGGATTTAGAAAAGATTAAATAATGAACATTTTCACTAATATTTTAATTAAAATAATAAAAGGTTATAAATTTTTTATCAGTCCTTTATTTGGTCATTCATGCAGATACTTGCCTACTTGCTCAGAGTATAGCATTGAAGCTTTGAAAGAATTTGGTTTAGCTAAAGGAACTTTTATGAGTTTGAAAAGAATTTTATCATGTCACCCAATAAAGTTTTTAGGCGGCGGTGATGGTTTTGATCCTGTAAAAAAGAATATAAAGGTTAAAAAATAATGGATACACGAAATGTTATTGCAGCAATTTCTTTATCAGCAGCAGTGATCATACTGTATTCACTTTATTTTGCACCACCTCCAATTACTAAAGAACAACTTGCAGAAAAAAATAAAACTGAACAAACTACTGATGCTCCTAGTTTGGATCAAAAAGAAACTATAACTGAAGTTTCAAGAGAAGAAGCTTTAAGCCAAAGTAAAAGAATTAAATTTGAAAATCAGAGTATAATTGGTTCTATATCTCTTAAGGGTGCAGCAATTGATGACTTAACCTTTAAAGAATATAATGTAGCCTTAGAAAGTGATGAAAAAGTTAAATTATTATCACCTAGAAGTGCTCAAGATGGATACTTAATTGAAAGTGGATTTATAACTACTGATAAAAATATTGATATTCCCAGTTCAAATTCAGTATGGTCTATATCAGGAAATAATACACTTACCGATCAATCTCCTGTAAAATTAACATGGGCTAATGATCAAGGAATTACTTTTGAAAAAGAGATATCTCTAGATGATAAGTTTTTATTCACCATTAAACAAAAAGTAATTAATTCAACAAATAAAAAATTTGATTTTTATCCTTACGGTCAAATTATCAGAAAAGAGATACCTGAGATTTCTAATTTCTATATCCTCCATGAAGGTCTTATTGCAACTTTAGATGAAGAGTTAATTGAGGAAGATTACGACGATATTCAAGAGGAAAAGTTTTCTAGAACCTCACAAAAAGGATGGCTTGGAATTTCAGATAAATTTTGGATAACATCATTAATCCCACCAAGTGGTAAAGAATTTAAAACAACTTTTGATTATAAAGATAAATTTCGTGCTAATTTTGTGGGTACAGAGCCTCTGGAATTAAAAGGAAACTCAAGTATTGAAGAAAAATTGCAAGTAATAGTAGCTGCTAAAAGAGTAGATGTTATTGATGGATATGCACAGTCATTAAATATAGATAAATTTGATTTAGCAATTGATTGGGGTTTTTTATATTTTATAACAAAACCTCTTTTTTACAGTATTGACTATTTCTTTAAATTATTAGGAAATTATGGTCTAGCAATTATTGCAATAACAATTTGTATAAGATTAGCATTCTTTCCCCTTGCCAACTTCTCATTTAGAAGTATGGCTAAAATGAAAGCACTTCAGCCAGAGATGGTGAGACTTAAAGATTTACACAAAGAAGATAAAATGAAGCTCCAGCAAGAAATGATGGCGCTTTATAAAAAGGAAAAAGTAAACCCTATGTCAGGATGTTTGCCTATATTAGTACAGATACCAGTGTTTTTTGCTTTATATAAAGTTTTATTTGTAACAATTGAAATGAGGCAAATGCCTTTTTATGGCTGGATACAAGATTTGTCTGAAAGAGATCCAACATCATTATTTAACTTATTTGGTCTGCTGCCTTATGATGTTCCATCTTTTTTAATAATTGGAGCATGGCCAATTGCAATGGGTGTTTCTATGTTTATTCAGCAAAAATTAAACCCAGCTCCGACAGATCCAATGCAAGCAAAAATATTTATGTTCTTTCCTTTATTCTTAACGATAATTTTAGCACCTTTTCCTGCTGGATTGGTTATTTATTGGACAGTTAATAATATTTTAACTATGGCTCAACAAGTGTTCATAATGAAACGAACTACAGTCAAAACAACAACTTAATGTTGGAAATCAAAGAAGAAGCGTTAAAAAAAGTACTTCCATCAGACGGTCCCTCGATTGATGAGGTTAAAAAATATTTAGAAAAATATAATGATGAATACATTGTTATTAAATGTGGCGGTAGTGTTTTAGTAGATAATGAATTATTCGATATTTTCATTAAAGATATATCGGTATTAAATAAGCTAGGATTTATTCCAATTATTGTCCATGGAGGTGGAAAGAGAATTAGCAATAAACTTAATGAATTAGGAATTAAAAGTAATTTTATAAAAGGATTGAGAGTTACAGAAAAAGAAACTATTGAAGTAATAGAACAAGTGTTAATAGAATTTAACTCTGAAATTATAAAAGCCTTAAAAAAACAACAATGTAATAGTCAAACTATAAACTCTAAAGAAAATAATATTATGATAGTTATACAAGAAAATACTGAACTAGGATTTGTTGGAACACCAACAAAAATAAATAAGTCAGTTATTGATAAAATTGTAGATGAAAAAAAAGTGCCTGTTATAGCTCCTTTAGGTCTTGACGAAAATAATCAAGCTTATAATATAAATGCTGATACAGCTGCTGGATCTATTGCAAAAAAAATTAAAGCTAGACGTTTAATAATAATGAGTGATGTTGAAGGTGTTCTTGATAGTAATAAAAAATTAATCCCTGAAATTAACTCTCAATCAATTAAAGATTTAATAAATGATGAGGTAGTTACTGAAGGAATGATTCCTAAAATTAATAATTGTTTAGATGTTGCTTGTAACGGTGTTAAAGGTGTTGTTATTATTGATGGTAGAAAGAACCACTCTATTCTTTTTGAATTATTATCCGACAAAGGTTCAGGAACTTTAATTAGACAATGAAAGAGTTAATAGACATAAAATACTGGATATTTGATCTAGATAACACACTTTATAGCGGTCAAACACAGGTTTTCTCAGAAGTAGATAAAAAAATGGGCGCATTTATATCAAAAAAAATGAATGTGGATTTAGTCAAAGCAAAAGAAATACAAAAAAAATATTTTTATGAATATGGCACAACATTATCAGGATTAATGAAGCAGGACGGTATAGATCCACATGACTTTCTAGAATTTGTACATGATATAGACATTAGTTGGTTGCCTAAAGATATAAAGTTACGAGAGGAACTAATAAAGATTAAAGAAAAAAAAATTATCTTTACAAATGGTTCTCATTCTCATGTCGAAAATGTCACAAAACAACTAGGAATTAATGGCTTATTTGATGGTGCTTTTGATATAGTTGACGCGAATTTTACCCCCAAACCTCACTTGGAGCCTTATGAAAAGTTAATTAAAAAATTTGATATTGATCCTAATCAATCAATTTTAATTGAAGATATAGCTCATAATTTAGAACAAGCTAAAAATTTAGGGATGAAAACTTGTTGGTTAGAAAATGAAGAGGCATTTGCAAAAAAGGACTCGGACAAATCTTACATAGATTATAAGATTAAGGACTTGCCTTCTTTTTTACAAGAAATTAATATATCAAAGAACAATTAAATTAATTATCTAAAATTAAAATATGAGCGATATAGAAAAAATTATAAATGATGCATGGGAAAATAGAGATAATGTAAATCAAGATTCCGACCAAAGTTTAAAGGATACTATTAATCAAATGATTGATGATTTAGATAGTGGTAAAGTTAGAGTTGCAGAAAAAATTAATGATGAATGGGTTACTCATCAACACATTAAAAAAGCTATTATGCTAAGCTTTAGAATATATCCAATGAAAAACTTAAATGGACCATACAGTAGTTGGTATGACAAGGCACATTTGTTAAAGGGTAAAACAGCTGGTTGGACAAAAGAGGATCATGAAAAAGCAGGTTTTAGAATGGTACCAAATTCTCCTGTAAGAAAAGGTTCTTTTGTAGGAAAAAATGCTGTGCTTATGCCATGCTATGTAAATATTGGAGCTTATATTGATGAAGGTACTATGATGGATACTTTTAGTCGTGCTGGTAGTTGTTGCCAAATAGGAAAAAATTGTCATATCTCAGCTGGATCAGGAATTGGGGGTGTATTGGAACCTGCCCAAGCATTACCTACTATAATTGAAGATAATTGTTTTATTGGAGCAATGTCCGAAGTTGTTGAGGGAGTCATTGTTGGAGAAGGATCAGTTTTAAGTATGGGAATGTATATAGGTCAGTCAACTAAAATAGTTAATAGAAATACAGGGGAAGTTACTTATGGGAAAATTCCTCCATATTCTGTAGTTGTGCCCGGTTCATTGCCAGATAAAAATAATTCTTCAGCACCATCATTGTATTGTGCTGTGATAATTAAACAAGTTGATGAAAAAACAAGATCTAAAACTTCTGTTAATGATCTATTAAGAGAATAGATTTATAATGGCTACTATTAACGAACTTCAATTAGCAAAAGAACTCATTAAATTTCCAACTGTAACACCTATTGATGCTGGAATAATGAAATTTTTAGAGAAAAAACTTAAAACTCTTGGGTTCAAAACTAAAATTTTAGAATTTAAAGAAAAAAAAAGTAAACCTGTAAAAAATCTATACGCAAGACTAGGAAATAAGGGACCTAATTTTTGTTATGCAGGCCATCTCGATGTTGTTCCAGCAGGTAATTTAAAAGATTGGACCGTAAATCCTTTTAAACCCTCTGTTAAAAAAGGATATTTAATTGGAAGGGGTGCAAATGATATGAAAAGTTCTGTTGCTGCTTTTGTTTCAGCAGTCAGTAATTTTATTTCAAAAGAAAAGCAATTTAATGGCTCTATCAGTCTTTTAATTACCGGTGATGAAGAAGGAGTTGCAATTAATGGTACAAAAAAAGTAGTCCAATATCTAAGAAAAAAAAAGGAAAAGATAGATTTTTGTTTAGTTGGAGAACCAACTAACCCAAATAAATTAGGTGAAATGATTAAAATTGGTCGTAGAGGAAGTGTGACTGGAAAATTAACAATAATTGGTATTCAAGGACATGTTGCTTACCCTGATAGAGCAAATAATCCTTCAACGGCATTAGTTCAAATACTGAAAGAACTTAAAGAAATTAAATTTGATAATGGTACAAAAAATTTTCAACCTACAAATCTCGAAATTACCAAAATTAATATAGATAATTTTGCAGATAATGTGATACCAGGATCAGCTAATGCAAAGTTTAATATCAGATTTAATAATAAACATTCTTCAAATTCAATTAAAAAGAAAATTAATAAAATTATTAAAAGAATAAGTAAAAAAAATAAATCGAAGTTTAATATTGATTATAGTGTCTCAGGAGAAGCTTTTCTGACTAAACCAAACGATACTACTTATATGATTCAAGATGAAATTAAAAAAATGACAAATATTAAACCTAAGCTATCCACAACAGGTGGAACCTCAGATGCGAGATTTATTAGAAAAATAGCTCCTTGTTTAGAGTTTGGTTTGGTCGGAAAAACTATGCACAAAGTAGATGAAGCAGTTTCATTGTCAGATTTAAAAAAATTAACATTAATTTATTCTAATATCTTAAAAAACTACTTTAAGTGAAAACTGGTTTAATAACATCAGATACTTATCAAAACCATAATACAGGTGAAGGTCATCCAGAAAAAATAGACAGAGTTACTGCAGTAATTGATAATTTTAAAAAGTTAGATAATAAAAATTTACTTTGGAAAAAACCAACGATCTTTAATCAAGATCTTTTAATAAAAACTCATTCATTGGATTATATAAACCAAGTACAAAATTCTTTTCCACAAAATGGATTTAATTTTCTTGATGGTGATACAGTCGTTTCACCAGGTAGTAAAGATGCCACTAAAGATGCGGTTGGTTCAATACTTACTGCAATAGAAGGTGTTCAAAATAAAGATTTCAAAAATGCCTTTTGTGCCGTTAGACCGCCTGGGCATCATGCTGAAAAAGAAAAAGCTATGGGGTTTTGTATTTATAACAATGTTGCAGTAGGAGCTAATTATCTTATTGAAAAATATAAATATAATAAAATTGCAATTATTGATTTTGATGTGCATCATGGAAATGGAACTCAAGATATTTTTTATAATAATGAAAAAGTCTTATATATATCAACTCATCAGTATCCGTATTATCCCGGATCAGGATCTGAAAAAGAAAAAGGTAAATATAATAATATTTTTAATATTCCACTTGAAGCAGGCACAACAGCTCTTGAATATCTTAATGCGTACGAACAGGTTTTAAATAAACTAAAAGAATTTAAACCTGAATTCTTGTTATTTTCTGCAGGTTTTGATGCACATATCGATGATCCTTTGGCTCAATTAAGATTAACTTCAGAGGATTTTTATACTTTAACAAAAAGAACTTTGGAAATTTCAAAACCATTTTGTGACGGAAATGTGGTTTCAATTCTTGAGGGTGGATATGATTTAAGAGCGCTGCAAGATAGTACTCAAAGACATGTAGATGCTCTAATAGAATTTAATTGATAATTTTTGATAACTCTCTAAAGAAATATAATGAAATTATATAGAATTAAAAAATCTGACATTGATAAAAAAGGTCGAGGCCTTTACGCCACAAAAGATATCAAAGTGGGAACAAAAATAATTGACTATGTAGGAAAACTAATTACCAAAAAACAAACTGAAGAGTCAGATAAATATGATAATAGTAAACCTATTTATTTATTCACAATAAATAAAAGATACGATCTTGATGGAGATTTTTCTTGGAATACTGCTGGTTTAATAAATCACTCCTGTGATAATAATTGTGATTACGATGGTAAAGGACTTAGGATATGGGTCAAAGCCATTAAAGATATAAAAAAAGGGGAAGAATTTACATGTGACTATGGTTTTGGATATGACGAAAATTACAAACAGTTTAAATGTAAATGTAGATCAAAAAATTGTTGTGGCTATATTGTAAGAGCAGAGTCTAGATGGCGAATTAATAAAAAATTTGCAATGAACAATAAAAAAAAATTAGTAAATCACTCTTGATAAAAAAAGTCCTTCGGGAGGTGCAGGTGGTGCACATAATACTCTTTTTTTTGATTTAAATATCTTATCAAAGGTTTTCAAATCCCATTTTTTTTCACCTAAATATTTTAAACAACCAACCATAGATCTTATCTGTTGTTGTAAAAATGATTGAGATATAAATTCTATTTCTATTTTATTTTTAGATGATTTGATTTTAATAGATTTAATCGTCTTAATTGGGCTTTTAGCATGACAGCTAGATGCTCTAAAAGTGGAATAATCATTAGTTCCTTCTAATTTTTTTGCACCTTTTTTAATTAGACTTAAATCTAAACTTTTTCTAACATGCCAACCTCTTTTTTTTTCTATCATAGGTTCACTAATTTGATTAAAAATTATGTATTTATAAATTCTTTGTTTTGCAGAAAATCTTGAGTGAAATTTATTGCTTCTTTTTTTTATTTTTTTAATCGCAATACCTTTGTCATTTAAAAAAAAATTAATGGATTTTAAAAATTTTGTTAGATCTTTAATTTCATCTTTACAATCAAAATGAGCAGATTGCTCAATTGCATGAACTCCAGTATCAGTTCTTCCAGAACCATTTAATATTATTTTTTGTTTTAACAGTTTCGTGAGTTTTTCTTGAATTAGACCTTGAATTGTTGAGCCTTTTTTTTGAATTTGCCATCCTCTAAAATTTGTGCCAACATATTCAATAAGTATTTGATATCTGATCATTTAGATTTTAGACCCTTTTTTTATTTGAGAGCCGAGCATAAATTCACCAATATTTTGGGGCTTTTTTCCTTGTCTTTGTATTTCAATAATTTTGATAGATTGATTTTTTCCACAAACAATTTCTAAATAATTAGAAATAACTTCCCCTGGATTTCCAATTCCATTACCAATATCTGCTTTTAATATCTTATATCTTTCACCTTTATATATGAAAAAAGCGCCAGGTGATGGATAAAGGCCATTTATTTTTCCAATTATATTTTTTGCATCATCATTCCAATTAATTTTTCCCTCTGATTTTTCAATTTTGGATGCATAAGTTGCCTTGGAGTGATCTTGTTTTATAAAATTAGATTTGCCATCTAATATATCATCAATATTTTCTAATATTTTTTCGGCAGCTAAAGAAGACAATCTTTCACTGATTTCTACTGCATTTAAGTTACCCTCAATATTTATTTTGTAAGTGTTGCATATAGGCCCTGTATCAAGCTCTTCAACTATTTTCATAATACTTAAACCTATTTCTTTATCTAAATTTATAATGGCTCTTTGAATTGGAGCTGCTCCTCGCCATCTTGGGAGTATTGAAGCATGTATATTTATAAACCCTTTTTTTGTAAGGTTTAAAAATTCCTTTGGAATTATTTGACCATAAGCAACAACAATTGCTAGATCTGCGTTTATTGATTTGAAAAATTCGAATTCTTCTTTGTTTTCTTTTAAAGAATTTGGTGATCTAAATTCTAAGTTCAAAGTTTCAGAAATTTTTTGTATCGGTGATTTATTAATTTTTTGACCCCTTTGAGATTTCTGTGGCGGCTGTGTATAAACACATTCAATTGGATATCCATTTTGATACAAGGATTTTATTATAGGAACAGAAAACATTGGAGTTCCCATAAAAATAATCTTTTTAGGCATTACTAAACTATTACTCTATTAGGATTTTTTTTATCTTTAGAAATTTTTTTTATTATCATATCTTTCTTCAACTTTGATAAATGATCAATAATAAGTTTACCATCTAAATGGTTAATTTCATGTTGAAGACAAGTAGATAATAAACCATCACACTTAATGTTTTTTAATTTTCCATCAAGACCAACATATTCAACTTCACAAATTTTTGGTCTTTCAATTTCAATAAAAGTGTCTGGTATAGACAAACATCCTTCTTCATAAATTGAAGTTTCATCACTAATTTTTTTTATAATTGGATTAATGAAACACAATGGATTTTTTTTTTCCTCTTTCGATGAAACATCTATTACTAAAATTCTTTTTAGAACTCCTACTTGAACTGCTGCTAGACCAATTCCTTTTGAATTATACATAGTTTCAAATAAATCATTTGCTAATTTTTTTTCACTTTCACCTACCTTATCTAATGGATCTGAAATTTTTTTCAAAACCTCGTCTGGAACAGTAATTATTGGTTTAATGCTCATTTAACGGATTGATAAACTAATTTTTAAACTTTTAAAGGAAGAACTTTAAGTAGAAGTTTGTTTCTAATTAAGTCTACATTTAATTGGTTTAGAGTATTTATTATGAAATAAACCGTATCATCATCTATATCTTCAATTCTCTCAGAACCAATAACTTCAATAACCCTTAATAGTGCTGCCCCAACCTCTCTGTTATCTATCAATAACTGTATATCTGCTGGCATTTCAGTTGTACTAATTTTATAGAGATCATCATATTTTTTTGAAATTTCAATTCCATCAGATTTTAATGCCTCAATGAAAATTATATCTTTTTTTGATAAAACATATTTTTTATTTTTTTTTATCTTTTTTAGGTATTTGTTCAAATCCTCTTCAATTTTCGATTTTGCATAATCTCCATTAAAATAATTTACCAATTTTGATTGGTGTAAAACTTTATTATTATATTTGATTCTTTTATTGGTCGATTTACTACCCTCTATATGCTC
>CABXUR010000003.1 GCA_902515485.1 uncultured Pelagibacteraceae bacterium
TAATTCATTTACAATGTGTAATATATTGCGATACTTGAAAAATGAAAGAAAATTTAATTGTAACTGGTGGTTTAGGTTTTATCGGAAGTAATTTAATAAAGTTACTTTTAAAAAAAAACTTTTCAATTATTAATATTGATAATGTTTCATATTCATCTAATTTTTATAATTTAAAAGATCTTCCAAAAAAAAATTACAAATTCATTAAATGTGATATTAATAATAAAAAAAAACTTGTTAATATTTTTAAAGTATACAAGCCCCTCGCTATCTTTAATCTTGCTGCAGAGACACATGTGGATAGATCGATAGACTCACCAAAATCATTTATAGAAAGCAATATAGTAGGTGTATTTAATTTACTAGAAGCTTTCAGAGAACATTATAAAAAATTTAAAAAAATTAAATTAATACATATTTCTACCGATGAAGTATTTGGTGATATTATAAAAGGGAGATCCAATGAAGATTATCCTTATAAACCTAGCTCACCTTATGCAGCAAGTAAAGCATCATCAGATCATCTTGTTTCTTCTTATGTAAGAACATTTAAAATACCAGCAATTGTAACAAATTGTTCAAATAATTATGGTCCCTGTCAACATCCTGAAAAATTAATTCCAAAACTAATTTACAACATTCTTAATAACATACCTTTACCAATTTATGGTGATGGTAAAAATTCAAGAGAATGGATATTTGTTGAAGACCACTGCGATGCATTATTTCAAGTATTCAAAAAAGGTAAGATAGGAGGGTTCTACAATATAGGTTCTAATAAAAATTATAACAATCTTGAAATTACAAAAAAACTTATAAATATCTCATCACAAAAAATTAAACTTGGCAACCACGTCAAAATTAAGTATGTCAAAGATCGACCAGGGCATGATAAAAGATATGCTTTGAATAGTGATAAAATTAATAAGAAACTTTTATGGAAATCCTCAACAGGAATTAATAAAGGACTTAAAAAAACTTTTTTATGGTATCTAAATAATCAGAAATATTTTAAATCAATAAAAAAAATTCATATAACAAAAAGGCTCGGTAAAATATGATAAAACTCGGTAAAATATGATAAAAAAAGGTATAATACTTGCTGGTGGAAAAGGAACAAGAATGAGTCCATTAACCAAAGCAGTAAATAAACAATTACTACCTATTTATGATAAACCTCTAATTTTTTATCCATTGTCAATTTTGATGCTCTCTAAAATTAAAGATATTCTAATTATTGTAAATAAAGGGCAACTAGATCAATACAAAAAATTATTACCAGATGGTAAAAATCTTGGAATTAAAATAACGTACATAGAACAAGATAAACCAAGGGGATTACCAGATGCATTTATACTAGGTGAAAAATTTATTGGTTCAGATAACGTCTCCATGATATTGGGTGATAATTTTTTTTATGGTCAAAGTTTATCAGATACTCTTAAAAGGTGTGTTGATCTTAAAAGCGGAGCAAAAGTTTTATTATATAAAGTTAATAATCCAGAACTATTTGGGGTTGCAAAAATTGACATAAAAAGCAAAAAAATTAAAGCTTTAAAAGAAAAACCAAAAAAATTTATTTCAAGTCAAGCTGTAACTGGATTATATTTTTTTGATAATAAAGTAATTAAATATGCAAAGAATTTAAAACCTTCAAAAAGAAAAGAGTTGGAAATAGTTGATTTGCTTAATAAGTACAAAACTAAAAAAAAACTTTCGGCTGAATTTCTTGGTAGAGGTGGGGCTTGGCTTGATACTGGATCTATAGAAGATTACTATAAAACTTCAGCATTTGTTCAGGCAATTGAAAATCGTCAAGGTTTAAAAATAGCTTGTCTTGAAGAAATTGCTTTATTAAATAAATGGATATCAAAATCTCAGATAATGAAACAAGTAAAATTTTATGGAAATTGTGAATACTCGAATTACTTAAAAAAAATTATAAAAAAAAGTGCCTAATATATTATTAACAGGAGCGACTGGATTTATCGGCTCTAATATTTTAAAAGCAATAAAATTAAATAATAAAGTATTTGTACTTCAAAGATTTAACTCAAAAATAATAATTAATAAATCCAAAAATATAAAAATCTTAAAATTTAAAGATTATAATTCCCTTTCGAATAAACTTAAAAAAATTAAAGTCAATACAATTATACATTGTGCAACTCATTATAAAAAAAAACATTCCTATAAAGATATTTTTAAGTTTGTAGAATCTAATATTATGTTGGGAAATATAATATTGGAAAATATAAAGATTTTAAATGCAAAACAATTTATTAATTTTTCAACAACATGGGAAGATATTGATAATAAAGAAAACAATCCAAAAAATTTATACGCTGCTTATAAAAAAAGTTTTAACTGTATTATACAATACTACAAAAAAAGCTTTCCCAACATTAATTTTATTGACCTGATGATAGTAGATACTTTTGGAGAAAATGATAAAAGACAAAAATTAATAAATACTTTAAGGAAAAATTATAATCAAAAGAAAATAACAAAAATAATATCAAAAAAACTACATCTTAATTTGATCAATGTTGAAGACATTGTGAGCGCCGTAAAAATTATTTTAAAAAATAAAATTCAACCAGGAAAATATATTCTAAAAAATTCAAATTATTTAAATATTTTTAATTTAGTTGAATATATTAATAAAAGTAATAGCAATAAGATAAAAGTTAAATGGCTATCAAACTCTTTAATAAAAGATAAAATATTAAAATATAAAAAATTAAATTATTGGAATCCTAAAAAAAGTAATATAGAGAATATAAAGAATTTAATTTTAAATTAACTTTACTTACAATTATTTATGAAAAAAGTTTATTACGGTAAGGCTGTTTACGATAATAAAGAGATTAATGCAGTTCTTAAAGTTCTCAAAAATGACAGTTTATCTCTAGTGGATGGTAAAAATGTTAAAATCTTAGAAAAAAAAGTTTCATCTTTATTTGGAAAAAAATATGGTTTAATGGTTAATTCAGGATCTTCTGCAAATCTACTTGCTATTGCATCATTAAATTTTAAAAAAAATTCAGAAATAATTACTCCAAATTTAACCTTTTCAACTACAGTGGCACCCATTTATCAATTAGGTTTGATACCACATTTTATAGGCGTAGAAGAAAATAAGTTTTTAGCCGACCCATCTCATATAGAAAAATGCATCAATAAAAAAACTGTTGCAATAATGATTCCAAATTTACTAGGCAATATAGCTGATTGGAAAAAAATTCATTCCATGGCTAAAAAGCATAAACTTAAGGTTATCGAAGACTCAGCCGATACTATTGGTTATACCATTGACAAAAAAAATGCTGGAAAATGTTCAGATATAACAACAAATAGTTTTTATGCATCTCATATTATTAATGGAGCTGGAACAGGAGGAATAGTTTGCTTCAACGATTTTAAATTATACCAAAGAGCTAAACTTCTCAGGGGGTGGGGTAGATCTTCGGCTCATTTTAACGAATCAGAAAGCATTAAAGATAGGTTTAATGTTAAAATATCTGGATTTGATTATGATGCAAAATATATATTTTCAGATCTTGGTTATAACTTTTTACCTTCAGAGATATCTGCAACATTTGCTATCGAACAAATTAAAAAGCTAAAAAATAACATAAATATAAGAAATAAAAATTTTGATTATTTAAAAAAATTTTTTGGAAATTATAGTGATCTATTTAATCTACCTGAACAATATAAAAATGTTAAAACACCATGGTTAGCTTTTCCTCTAGTAATAAAAGAAAATAAATATTTTAATAGAAAAGAAATGCAAATTTTTTTTGAAAAAAACAACATTCAAACGAGAACAATTTTTACTGGTAATATATTAAAACAACCAGTTATGAGAAATAAGATATATAAAAAACATCCTCAATGTGACGCAATTGCAAATAATGTTATGAAAAATGGAATTTTGCTTGGGTGCCATCAAGGAATGAAGAAAAATGAATTAAATTATATTTGCCAAACATTTTTAAAGTTCCTAAAAAATTGCCAATAATCAAAACTAAATTTTCTGGATTAGTAATTTATAAAAGAGAAACTTTTACTGATAAACGGGGATATTTTAGAGAATTATTTTTAAAAAAAAATTTAAATAAAAAATTTGTATTTGATTATTATTCTTTATCAAAAAAAAAAGTACTAAGAGGATTGCACCTACAGCTCAAAAAACCTCAAGGAAAACTAATAACTGTACTATCAGGAAAAATTTTCGATGTTGCTCTTGATTGTAGGCCAAAATCAAAAACTTTTGGACAATTTTATACTGTAGAATTATCTGAAAAAGAAAATACTTCTTTATATATCCCAGAGGGATTTGCTCACGGATTTTGTAGTTTAGCTAATAATACTCTTTTACATTATAGATGTACAAATTATAGAGATAAAAATTCAGAGACTGGTATTTATTGGAAAGATAAAGATTTGGCCATTAATTGGCCAAAAAAAAAATTTTTTGTGTCTTCTAAAGATAAAAAAAATATTTTATTTAAAAATTTTTTGGAGTCTAAAATATTTAAAAAAATTAAGTTTTAAGAGTAAAAAATTAATACTTTTATTTTTCTTTGCTTATTTTAAGAACACCTATAAATGCTTCTTGAGGTATTTCTACTCTGCCAAATTGCTTCGATCTAGCTTTACCTTTTTTTTGTTTTTCCAAAAGTTTTCTTTTTCTATCGGTAGCACCACCACCATGAATTTTAGTTAATACATCTTTTTTGAAGCCTTTTATAGTTTCTCTTGCTATGATTTTTCCACCAATTGCTGCTTGAACTGGTATCATAAAATTATGTCTTGGAATTAAATCTTTGAGCTTTTCACAAACTTCTCTTCCTGTTCTTTGGGCAAAATCTTTATGTATCATCATAGCCAAAGCATCAACTGGTTCAGCATTTACTAAAATTCCAAGTTTGACTAAATCTCCTTCTCTATGTTCAATAATTTCATAATCAAAACTAGCGTAACCACTTGTCATTGATTTTAAACGATCATTAAAATCAAATACAACTTCGTTAAGAGGTAATTCATAATTAACAACTGCTCTATTACCTGAATAACTCAAATTGGTCTGCACACCTCTTTTGTCTTGGCACATCTTAATTATTGATCCTAAATATTGATCAGGTGTAATAATTGTTGCTTTTATCCAGGGCTCTTCAATTGTTTTTATTAATGTTGAGTCAGGCAAACTTGATGGATTGTGCAAATCAATAATACTACCATTATTCATATAAACTTTGTAAACAACACCTGGTGTGGTAGTTAATAAATTAACATCAAATTCTCTTTCTAATCTTTCTGTTACAATTTCCAAATGAAGTAATCCTAAAAAACCACATCTAAAACCTAATCCCAATGCCGAAGAAGACTCAGGTTCAAATGAAAAACTTGCATCATTCAATTGTAATTTTGCTAAGCCATCTTTTAATTTTTGATATTCAGAACTATCTACTGGAAATAATCCACAAAATACTACTGGCTTACTTGGTTTAAAACCAGGTAAAACTTCCTTCAAAGGTTTTGCTGCATCACAAATAGTGTCACCGACTTTTGTTTCAGATAAAACTTTTATTCCTGTTGTAATAAATCCTATTTCACCAGCATTTAATTGATTAATATCTGTTGCTTTAGGTGTAAATACTCCAACTTTTTCAACAATATATTCTTGGTTTGTAGACATCATTTTAATTTTCATATTTTTTGAAATCTTTCCATCTATTATTCTTACTAAGATAACAACGCCTAAATAAGTGTCATACCAACTATCAACTAGTAAACATTTTAAATCTCCAGAAACTTCACCTTTAGGACCAGGCAGAACTGTAATAATTTGCTCTAAAATATCATTAATTCCTTCTCCTGTTTTCCCTGAACAAGGGACAGCTCCTTCCGTATCTATGCCTATTACTTCTTCAATCTGGGTTTTCGTTTTTTCCAAATCTGATGCAGGTAAATCAACTTTATTTAGTACTGGTACAATTTCATGATTTATATCTAATGCCTGATAAACATTTGCAAGTGTTTGTGCCTCTACACCTTGAGTACTATCCACAATTAAAATTGAACCTTCACACGCATAGAGAGATCTGCTTACTTCATAACTAAAATCAACATGACCTGGTGTATCAATAATATTTAGAATATAATTTTTACCATCTTTTGCTTTGTAATTAAGTTTTACAGTTTGTGCTTTAATAGTAATCCCTCTCTCACGCTCAATATCCATAGAGTCTAGCACCTGTGCCTTCATTTCCCTCTCAGTAAGTCCACCACAACTATGAATTATTCTATCTGCTATTGTAGATTTACCATGATCAATATGTGCAATTATTGCAAAATTTCTTATATTATCAATGTTTGCCATTACTATGATCTTATTTTTGCGTCTAATTTAGACTCTACGGCAGTAATAATTGTTTGGTTTATTTTGTTTAAATCGTGATCTGTTAGTGTTTTTTCAGATGATTGTATTGTTACGTTTAGTGCGATAGATTTTTTATTATCTGGTATATTTTTACCCTCATACACATCAAAAACTTTAACTGACCTAATTAAATCTTTATCAACATTTAATATTATTTCAATTAAATCTTGTACTTGAAAATCTTTGTCTAAGATAAAAGCAAAATCTCTTTCTGATTTTTGAAAGTCAGAAAATTTATTTTTAGTTTTTTGATCTTTAAGAGATTTTTTTGGCTGTTTAATATTATCTAAAAAAATTTCAAATCCTACCAGAGCCTCTATTTTAATATCCAATTTTTTTAAAACATTGGGATGAATATCTCCAAAATAAGCTACCACTTTTTCTTTACCTTTGTTTAAAAAAACTCTTCCAGATTTTCCTGGATGATAATAACTTGGTGTTTCTATATCAAAATATAGATTTTCCTTAGAATATCCTGCCTCTACCAGGCTTTTAATCACATCACTTTTGACATCAAATAAATCAACTAATCTCTCTTTTTCTAACCAACTCTGTCTGAAAATCTTTCCAGATTTTAATCCGCCTAAAACTGTTTGTTGCTCACCTGGTTTTTTTCCAAGGAATGTAGGTCCTATTTCAAATATTGATAAATCTTTAAATCCTCTATCTAAGTTTTTATTTAAATAAATTATTAAGTTAGAAAATATCGAACTTCTTAAAACATCTAAATCTGAGCTTATCGGGTTAACAATTTTAATTTCTTTATTTTTTTCAAGAAATAATTGATTAATTCTACTGTCAGTAAAAGACCAAGTAATTGCCTCTAAATAACCTTTTGAAGCAACAGCTCTTTGTAAAAAATGGAATAATTTTTGCTTTTTATTTAAAGTTTCTTTTTTTCGAACTTTTTGAGGTTCTATTAATTCAATATTTTCATAACCTTTAATTCTTATTAGTTCTTCAACTACATCAATTTCTTGGGAAATATCTGGTCTCCAAGTTGGAATCTTTAGTTGTAAGTTTTGTTTATTTTCTTCAATAATAAACCCTAAATCATCCAAAATCTTTATCATTTCATCTTTTTTAATTTTTATTCCCGTAATTTTTTCAAACTTAGCAGGATTAAATTCTAAAGACTCATTTTCATATTTTTCAATTTTTTGAATATCAAATTCACTTACTTTGCCACCGCAAATTTCTTGAATTAAATTAGATGCTTTTTTTAATCCTTGCTCGATTGATAGTGGATCAATACCCCTTTCAAATCTAAATTTTGCATCAGTATCAATATTTAATATTTTAGATGATTTTCTAATTGATCTAGGTAAAAAATAAGCTGACTCTATTAATACATTTTTTGTATCAAGTTCTGTTCTAGATCTAGTACCTCCAATTATTCCACCTAAGCCTAATACACCTGAGGCATCTGAAATTACACACATTCCATCTTCAAGTTTATATTCTTTATTATCTAAAGCTGTAAAAGTTTCATTTTTTTTTGAATTTCTTACTATTATTCCTTTGTCAATTTTATCAACATCATAAGCATGAAGAGGTCTATTTAAATCAAACATTACATAGTTGGTAATATCAACAATAGTAGAAATTGGTTTTTGACCTATCGAAATTATTTTTTCTTTTAGCCAATCTGGACTTTCAATATTTTTTACTCCTGTAATTAAACAGCTTCCAAATATTGTACACGCTTGATTATCTTCATTTTCAATTTGTACACTAACCGTTTGTTTTCCATCTTTTTTTAATTTATTTTCTTTAGGGTCTTTTAATTTACCTGATCCTGCTGCAGCCAGATCTCTGGCAATTCCTCTAACACCTAAACAATCTGCTCTATTTGGTGTAATAGATATATCAATTATGTTTGAATTTTTTTTTGGAAAATAGTTATCTCCAATCTTATCTTTAAAATCATTTGAAGAAAGCTCTGTAATGCCATCACTTTCATCTGATAATTTTAATTCAGACTCTGAACATAACATCCCATAAGAACTGACTCCTCTAATTTTGCTGACAACTAATTTCATTTGATTTTTAGGAATAACTGAACCTGGTGGGGCATAGATTGTAAACAAACCTTCTTTTGCATTTGGAGCACCACAAACAACTTTGACAGGATTTTCTTTACCTATATCTACATCACAAACTCTAAGCTTGTCAGCATTTGGATGCTTTTCTGCTTTTAAAATTTTTGCAACAATGAACTCATCTAATTCGCCACCTTGTTTTTCAACACTTTCAACTTCTAAACCAACATCTGTAAGTTTTTCTATAATCTGATTTTCATCTAATTTTGTATCTAGATGTTCTTTTAACCAGTCAGATGTAATTTTCATCTACTTAAACCTCTATAACTTGAAGGTACATCAATTGGATCAAATCCAAATTGATTTAACCATCTGTAATCACAATCAAAGAATGCTCTTAAGTCATTGATTCCATACTTAAGCATTGCCAATCTATCTATTCCAATTCCAAAAGCATATCCTTGGAATTCACTTGGATCCACATTAACATTTTTAAGAACATTAGGATGAACCATTCCACAACCTAAAATTTCAAGCCATTTGTCTCCTTCGCCAATTATTATTTTCCCATCTTTAATCTCATAACCTATATCTACTTCAGCCGAAGGTTCTGTGAAGGGAAAATGACTTGGTCTAAACCTCATCTTTATTTTATCAACCTCAAAAAATTCTTTAATAAAATAATTTAAACAACCTTTTAAATGACCCATATTAATATCTTTATCAATATGCAAGCCTTCTACTTGATGAAACATAGGTGCATGAGTTTGATCACTATCAGATCTATAAGTCCTTCCAGGTGCAATAATCTTAAAAGGTGGATTATCATTTAACATAGTTCTAATTTGAACGGGAGAAGTATGTGTTCTTAAAAGTAATTCTTTTTTTTTATCAAGATAAAAAGTATCGTGCATATCTCTAGCTGGATGATTGTCAGGTGTATTAAGAGCTGTAAAATTATTATATTCATTTTCAACATCAGGACCTTCCTCAACACTAAAACCAATTTCAGAGAATATAGAAGAGATTTCATCAATTACTTGTGATACTGGATGTATTTTACCTTCTACAAATTGTCTTTCAGGTAATGTTATGTCTACTTTTTCTTTTTCAAGTTTTTGATTAATTTCTTTAATTTCAATTTCTTCTATTTTCGAAACAATTAAATTTTGTAATTCATCTTTTGCATCATTTAGTTCTGATGCAAATTTTTTTCTTTCATCCTCTGCAATTTTGCCAAGTTGTTTGAATTGAGAACTTACCAATCCATTTTTACCAAATAAATCTGTTTTAATTTGATTAATTTGATTTGCATCTAAGTCTTTACTTAGCTTTAAAAGATATTCATCTTTGATTTTTTTAATATCTGACATTTTAAGAGATTATTTCTTCACCGACGAAAAACAATAGTGAAGATTAATTTAAAGCAGATTGTGCTTTTTGAACAATAGTTTTAAAGGCTTCTGGGCTATCGTATGCTATTTCTGCTAATATTTTTCTATCGATAGTTACCCCACATTTACTAAGTCCATTAATAAACTTTGAATAAGTTAATCCCTCAGCTCTTACTCCAGCATTTATTCTTTGGATCCATAATGCTTTAAAGTCTCTTTTTTTATTTCGTCTATCTCGATAAGCATATTGCATAGCCTTTTCCATGGCTTGTTTTGCAACCCTAATGGTATTCTTTCTTCTGCCCCACTGGCCTTTTACTGCCTTTAAAACTTTTTTATGTTTAGCTTTACTTGTGACGCCTCTTTTAACTCTTGCCATTTTAACCTCTTAAACTGTAAGGCATATACGATTTAACAATTTTTCCATCTTGTTTTGACATCGTTGTTGTGCCTCTTAATTTTCTAATTTGAGAATTCGTTCTTTTAATCATGCCATGTCTTTTACCAGCTTGGGCCGTCATGACTTTACCTTTTGCGGATATTTTAAATCTTTTTTTTGCTGAGCTTTTTGTTTTTAATTTAGGCATAATTCTGCGGTGTTATACAAAGATTGATATAAATTTACAACCTATATTAAGGCCTATAAAGGCTGAATTACCATGATCATTTGCTTACCATCAAACTTAGGGTGCAATTCTACCTTGCCAATATCCTTCATGTCTTCTTTAATCTTGCCCATTAATTCATTTCCTAGATGTGAATGTTGAAGCTCTCGACCCTTAAATCTGATTGTAAATTTTACTTTATCTCCTTTTGCTATAAATTTTTTTGCATTTTTTACTTTAAATTCATAATCATGAGTTTCAGTTACTGGTCTCATTTTAATTTCTTTTAATAAAACAATTTTTTGTTTCTTTTTTGCAAGATTTGCTTTTTTTTGGGCATCATACTTATATTTACCCATATCCATAATCTTACAAACTGGAGGATTAGCGTTAGCAGCTATTTCGATTAAATCTAATCCTTGATTTTTCGCCATAGAGATAGCTTCATTCGTATTCATTACACCAAGATTTTCACCATCACTTGCTATAACCTGAACATCTGGAGATGAAATCCTATTGTTTGATCTTGGTCCACGATCTTTAGTTCTTCGTTGAAAATAATTTTGTTTAAAATCTGCCACTTAGTTTGAAGATGCTTTGTTTAAAGCAGAGAATGTTTTTAAGAATTGGTCTATGTCCATATTTTCTTGTTTATTAGAGTCTAATCTTCTAATCGTTACTGAATTGGAGTCAACTTCTTTTTTACCACAAATCAACAAAACTGGTATTTTTGACAAAGAATGATCTCTAATTTTATAATTTAAATTATTATTTTTTAAATCTACTGCAGAACTGATACCTGCTTTTTTTATTTTTTTAAACACTTCAACTGCGTAGTCATTGAATTCTTCTGAAATAGGTATTACCATAGTTTGCAAAGGAGATATCCAAAAAGGGAATTTTCCTGCATAGTTCTCAATTAAAATTCCTATAAACCTTTCTAGAGAACCAAATAACGCTCTATGCAACATGACAGGAACTTTTTTAGTTCCATCTTTATCCACATAAGAAGCATCTAACCTACCTGGTAAATTTAAATCGACTTGTAAAGTTCCGCACTGCCAATCTCTACCAATTGCATCTCTTAAAACAAATTCTATCTTAGGTCCATAAAACGCACCTTCACCCTTATTGATACTATACTCAAGTTTTGAAGCTTTAACCGCTTCAAGTAATGATGCTTCCGCTTTATCCCAAATCTCGTCATCACCTACTCTTACTTCAGGTCTATCTGCATATTTTAATAATACACTTTCAAAACCAAGGTCTTTATAAATATCTAAAATTAAATTAGTTACCTCTAAACACTCACTTGTAATTTGATCTTCTGAACAAAATATATGAGCGTCGTCTTGTGTAAATGCCCTGACTCTCAGCAAGCCATGTAGAGCACCAGATGGTTCATATCGATGAACTTTTCCAAATTCAGCTATTCGTATTGGTAAATCTCTATAACTTTTTAACCCCTGGTTAAATACTTGAATATGACCTGGGCAATTCATTGGTTTAATTGCGAATATTTTTTCATCAGGCGTTTCAGAGGTGTACATATTTTCTCCATATTTTTCCCAATGCCCAGATTTTTCCCATAGCTGTCTATCTAAAATTTCCGGTGTATTAACCTCTCTATAACCAGCAGAATCTTGTCTACTTCTCATATAATTTATTAATTTTTGAAATAAAGCCCATCCTTTTTCATGCCAAAAAACTGATCCCGGACTTTCTTCTCTAAAATGAAACAAATCCATTTCTTTTCCAAGTTTTCTATGATCTCTTTTTTCAGCTTCTTCAATTCCTTTCAAATAATCATCTAATTCTTTTTGGCTGGCCCAACTAGTTCCATATATTCTTTGTAACATTTCATTTTTAGAATCTCCTCGCCAATATGCGCCTGAAACTTTCATTAATTTAAAAGCTTTACCAATTTTTCCTGAAGATACTAAATGAGGACCTCTACATAAATCATGCCAAGTTTCACCATGATGATAAACAGAAAGTTCTTCATTTCCTGGGATACTTTCAATTATTTCAGCTTTATATTTTTCACCAATTTTTATGAAATGATTTATTGCTTTTTCTCTTTCCCAAACTTCTCTTCTGGTTTTCACGTTTTTGTCAACTATTTCTGACATTCTTTTTTCAATCTTTTCAAGATCATCAGTTGTGAATGGTTCCTTCCTAGCAAAGTCATAATAAAAACCATTTTCTATTACTGGTCCAATAGTAACCTGAGTGCCTGGATATAAATCTTGAACAGCCATAGCCATTATATGTGCTGTATCATGCCTAATCACCTCTAATCCTTCTGGGTCTTTTGAAGTAAAAATTTTAATAGAGCTATCTTTATCTATTTCAAAATATAAATCTTTTAACTCACCATCAACACTTATTACCAGAGCTTGTTTAGCAAGTGATTTACTAATTTTTTCAGCTACATCTAAACCCGTAACTTTGTTTGGGAAATTCAAATTATTTCCATCTGGTAATGTAATTATTGGCATTTAATTAATTCATTATTTTTTTATACTCTGAATAAGTAGAAAAACACATTTTTTCAACATTAAATTTTTTAATAACATTCTTTCTTCCCTCAGTTCCAATCAATTTTAAAGAAGTTTCATCTAAATAGAGTAATTTTAAAATTTTTTGACTTAGTGATTTTGAATTTCCTGAGTCAAATAAAAAACCAGTTTTTTCATCAATTATAGTTTCATTTGAACCACCAATATTGCTTGCTATTATTGGTTTTTCCATAGATTGAGCTTCTACAGCAACTCTACCAAAGGCTTCTGGTTCTGTTGATGCTGAAACTATTATATCTGAAATTTTATAAGCAAGGGCCATGTCTTTACAGTGATCAATAAATCTTACCTGATTATTCATTCTAAATTGCTCTGATAGTCTGGTAAGTTTTTTTTTATATAAATCTCTACCTTGATCACTTCCAAGAATAACTACATAAAAAGCTTCATATCCAAGTTCTGTATTTACTAAATTAATAGCTTCAATAAAAAGTTCTTGTCCTTTCCATGAAGTAAGTCTTCCAGGCAGTAAAATTATTTTTTTATCTTTTTCAATTTCCCATTGTTTTAATAATTTTTTTTCATCACTATCTATCTTTGTAGTTGGATCAAAATAATCAACATTAATCCCCCTAAAAATTACAAGAAGTCTTTTATTTTCATCAAAATATTTTGAATAATTTTCTTTTATATGTGAAAAAATAAAGTTAGATCCTGCAATAATTAAGTCAGATTTGACCATTACAGAATTATAAAACTTTTTTAAGTTACTTTTAAAATTATATGTTCCGTGGAAAGTTGTAACAAATTTTCTACCAGTTAGGATAGTTGCTAAATAACAAGACCATGCTGGTGCTCTGCTTCTAGCATGTACGATTGAAATATTATTATATAAGATTATCCAAATTAAGGCTAAAGAGTTAAATAGTATTAACAATGGATTTTTACTGTTAACTGGTAATTTAATAACTTTAACTTTTTTTTTATCAACAAATTTTAAAAGCTCACCCCCACTAGTAACAATAAAAGATTCACAATTATTTTCAGGTAAATAATGAGCAATATCATAACATCCAGTTTCAGCTCCACCATAACCTAATTTTGGTATTACTTGTAAAACTTTTAAATTCAATGGCATTAAAATTATTATATATTAATACTTAAAACATATAAATAATAATGACTAATTTTAAATATTACAGAATCTCAAAAACAAAAAAAATTAGATATTTATGTAATTATTATGATAAAAATCTCTATATAGTTTTTCTTCATGGTTTTATGTCTGATCTAGAAGGAGAAAAACCAAAAGTATTTCTAAAATATGCAAAAAAAAATAAACTTGGTTTTCTCGCCATTGAATATTCAGGACATGGAAAATCTTCAGGGAAATTTACTAATGGAAATATTAGTAAATGGACCTCAGATACAAAAACTGTAATAAAAAAGATTATAAAAAAAAATAATTTTATTTTAATAGGATCTAGTATGGGATCATGGATATCACTTAATCAATTCAAATATTTTCAAAAACAAATTAAAGGTTTTTTAGGTATTGGTTCGGCTCCTGAGTTTTTAGATCGAATAATGTGGAAAAAATTTACAAAAAAAATGAAAATGGAAACCAAGAATAAAGGGGTTTATAATTTAAAACACGGTGGTTATGAATATCCAATAACTTATCAATTAATTAAGGATGGTAGAAAAAATAAAATTTTAAATAAAAAAATTAAACTTGAAATTCCTGTAACGATGATACACGGTAGTAATGATACTACAGTACCTATTTACCTATCTAGGAAAGTGCTACAGTTATTCTATAATGCAAAAAAAAAATTATTGATAATTAAAAATGGAGATCACAGTCTGTTCAGTAAAAAACTTCAAAAGATAATAGTAAGAGAGCTTGATTTTTTCTTCTAACTTACTTCTTTGATATTTGACTTTAAGCTAATCGGATTACTTAATTTATCTAACATTTCTTTAGGGCAGACTTGAACAAAGTTATTTAATTCTTCATCAAAATTTTCAATAATTTGTTTTGATAAATCAGATCCTGTTTCATTAACGTGCTCTATTATTAAACCTTTTAAAAAATTTTTCCAATAATCAGTCTCTAAGTTTTGCCAGACGACTGACTCTGGATTAACCTTTTTTTCAAATTCTTTATTTTTATCATAAATAAATGCCATTCCACCTGTCATACCGGCTGCAAAATTATCTCCGACTTCTCCTAAAATTACAACTGTTCCTCCGGTCATATATTCACAACCATTAGAATCACATCCCTCTACCACGGCGGTTGCCCCTGAATTTCTCACAGCAAATCTATCTCCTGCTTGGCCTGCTGCAAAAAGCTTACCTGATGTTGCTCCATAAAGAACCGTATTCCCTATTATTGTATTTTCATTTGATACTAAATTACTTTCATCTGAAAGTTTTATTGATATGGTTGCACCCGACAGACCTTTGCCAACATAATCGTTTGCATCACCTTTAAGTTTAAGTTTTAGGCCTTTTGAAGTAAAAGCACCAAAAGATTGACCTGCTGAACCTTTAAATTTTAACTCTATAAAATTTTCATTTAATTTTTCATATCCATACTTCATATACAAATGATGTGAAATTCTTGTACCAACAGCCCTATTGGTATTTTTAATTAGAAACTCTTTTTCTATTTTTTCCAAATTATCTAAAGATTTTTCAATCTCTGGCCAAATTTCTTGGTCTAGAGTATCTGGTACTTTATTAATTGAAGAGTTCTCGCAATATCTTTTGTTATTTCCTGGATCTGCTTGAACAAAAAGTGGGTTTAAATCTAAATCATCTAAATTTGGAGATGCTTTATTGACTTGCATTAATAAATCTGTTCTTCCAATAATTTCATTTAGAGATTTAAAGCCAAGTTCGGCTAAAATTTCTCTTACTTCTGATGCAATAAAAGTAAATAGATTTACAATTTTATCTGGTGTACCTGTAAACTTTTCTCTTAACTTGTCATCTTGTGTACAAACTCCTACTGGACAAGTGTTCGAATGACATTGTCTAACCATTATACATCCCATAGCAACTAAAGCAGTTGTTGCTACCCCATATTCTTCTGCACCCATCATTGCAGCAATAACAACATCTCTTCCTGTTTTAATTCCTCCGTCTGTTCTTAAAGTAACTTTGTGTCTAAGATTATTTAAAGTTAGTACTTGATTAGCCTCAGTAAGACCCATTTCCCATGGAATGCCAACATATTTTACACTAGTTTGTGGAGTTGCTCCAGTTCCACCATTGTGACCTGAAATTAATATTATATCTGCCTCAGCTTTTGCTACCCCTGCCGCAATAGTTCCAACTCCAGAAGATGCAACTAACTTAACACCTATTCGAGCATTAGGGTTTATTTGCTTTAGGTCATAAATTAATTGGGCTAAATCTTCTATTGAATAAATATCGTGATGAGGTGGTGGAGAAATAAGAGTAACTCCTGGTGTTGAGTGTCTTAATTTTGCAATTTCTTCAGTTACTTTAAACCCAGGTAATTGACCGCCTTCACCAGGCTTAGCACCTTGTGCAATTTTAATTTCAATTTCATTACAATTATTTAAGTAATTTATAGTTACACCAAATCTTGCAGAAGCAATTTGTTTAACTCTTGAGTTAGCGCTATCTCCACCATCTAAAACTTTAAACCTTTTTTCATCTTCCCCACCTTCACCACTGCATGATGCTCCCTTAATTCTATTCATTCCAATTGCTAATGTTTCATGGGCTTCTTTTGACAATGCACCATGAGACATACTTCCACTGCCAAATCTTTTAAGAATTTTTTCAATTGGCTCAACTCCAGAAATATTAATCGAAGGTCCTAATTTTTTCTTTCTAAAATTAATTAGATCTCTCAAATTAATAGGTGGTAAATTATAAATACCCTCAGCATATCTTTTATAAGCTTCATAAGAATTTGATCCAACAGCACTTTGTAATAAATGTATTAATTTCCCTTGGTATTGATGAGTTTCTCCATTTTTCCTATATCTATAAATACCTCCGATAGGCAGTACAGTTTCTGTACTATCAAATGCTTCTTTATGTATTTCACGAATTTTTTTTTCAATTCCTGTTAAACCTATTCCAGAAATTTTAGAGGTAATCCCTGGAAAATAATCATCAACTACTGTTCTACTTAAACCTACCGTTTCAAAGTTACATCCGCCTCTATAGGAGCTTAATACTGATATACCCATTTTTGACATTATTTTAAGAAGACCAGCATTAACTGAATTAATATACCTTTTAACACAGTCATCAAAACTGAACTGACCAAATAATTTCTTACTGTGCCTTTGATACAAACTATCAAAAGCCAAATACGGATTTACCGTAGTTGCACCAACACCTAATAACGTTGCAAATGAATGTGTATCCATTGCCTCGCCAGATTGTACATTTATAGATACATAGCCTCTAAGTTTTTTATTAATTAAAAAAGTATTAATTGCTCCAACACATAAAAGCATTGGAATAGGTAAATTTTCGTTAGATAAATTTTTATCACTAAGAATTAACTGAGTTACTCCCTGTCTGACTGCTATTTCTGACTCTTTTTGGATTCTTTCCATTGCAACTGATAAATTTTCCTCATTAGAAAAAGTACAATCTAAAATTTTTGAATTTTTTCCAAAAAAATTCATAAATTTATTAAATTGTGAATTAGATAAGATAGGGCTATTTAAAACATATATATTTTCTTTCGTAAGAGTATCAAAGTCTAGGATATTTCCTAAATTTCCAAATCTTGTTTTCAAACTCATAACTTTATTTTCTCTTAGAGAGTCAATAGGTGGGTTAGTTACTTGGCTAAAATTTTGTCTAAAAAAATGATATAAAGGTCTATATTTGTCAGATAATACAGCAAGAGGTGTATCATCGCCCATTGAACCTATGGCTTCTTTTGCATCTTCAGCCATAGGATGCAATATCAATTCAAGATCCTCTAAACTAATTCCAAATGTATATTGTCTTCTTCTAAGATCTTCTCCTTCAAAGTTATTCTTCTCATTAACAATTGGTAATTTTTCATCTAAATCTACGATTTGAGAATTAAAATGTTTAAACTCTTTAGCTAAATAATCTTTAATATCGTCATTGAAAAAAACTTTTCCTTTTTCAATCCTAACTCCTATAATTTCACCAGGTCCTAATCTTCCTTTAGTTAATATCTTTTTTTCATTTAGCTCAATCATTCCTGTCTCAGATCCAGCAAAAAGCAATTTGTCTTTTGTTATTGCGTATCTAAGAGGTCTTAATCCATTTCTATCATTAGCTGCTATAATCCATTCATTGTCTGTGGCTGCGATAGCTGCCGGTCCATCCCATGGTTCCATTGTACTATTTAAAAAATTAAATAATTGTTGATGACTTTTAGGTAGTGTTTTATTTTTTTTTGACCAAGCATCTGGTACCAACATTAGCTTAGCTAATGGGGCTGGTTGTCCAGATTTATTTAGTAATTCAAAAACATTATCAAGTGCAGCTGAGTCTGAAACACCTTTTTGTATGACAGGTTTTAAATTCTCTACATTTTCAAAAAGAGGGCTTCTCATTTCTTGTTCATGAACCTTCATCCAATTTTTATTTCCTTTGTAAGTATTTATTTCTCCATTATGTGCTATTGCTCTAAATGGTTGAGCTAAACTCCAACTAGGTGCGGTGTTAGTAGAAAACCTTTGATGAAAAATTGCATATCTTGAGACAAACCTCTCATCTTTTAAGTCTAAGTAAAAATCTGATATTGCTTCAGCTAAATATAGTCCTTTATAAATTATTGATTTAGAACTAATTGAACAAACATAAAAATTATTTAAAGATAATTGGAAAGCTTTATTTTCTATTCGTTTTCTAGTTTCATAAATTTTTCTTTCTAATTTTTTATTAAGTAAGTTTGTATCATTTGATTTAAAAAGAACTTGAATGATTTCTGGCATAGTTTGTAATGCCTTATTACCCAAAACTTTTGAATTGACTGGTACTTGTCTCCAACCATAAATACTAAAGTTGTTTTTAGTTAACTCACTTTCAACAATTGTTTTACAGCTTTCTTGGGCTGCGTAATCATTTCTTGGTAGAAAAATCATGCCAACACAAATTTCAGCATTATCGTAATCATGTCCCGTAACCTCAATTTTTTCTATGAAGAAATCTTTTGGAATTTCAACATGTATTCCAGCTCCATCACCAGTTTTTCCATCTGCATCTACTGCTCCTCTATGCCAAACAGCCTTAAGAGCCTCTATACCATATTCAACTATTTGCCTTGATTTTTTTCCTTCAGTTGAAGCTATAACACCCACACCACAAGCATCATGCTCCATTTCTGTTGAATAAACATGATTGTTTTCGAGTAATTTTAAGTTTTTTTTATAATTTTCCATTAAGCAACTTTTGAATTTTTAATTTCATTATTTTCAAGATGAGTTTTTATTGCTGATGCTGCATCTCTTCCGTCTTTAATTGCCCAAACAACTAGTGATGCACCTCTCACAATATCACCTGCAGCAAATACACCTTTTAAATTTGTCTCCATTGTATCAAAATCTGCCTTTATAGTTCCCCACTTTGTAACTTGTAATTCGTTAGCATCAAATAATTTTGGTAGATCCTCTGGATCAAAACCTAAGGCTTTAATTACCATATCGACTTTAACTTCATAATCTGAACCATCTTGTACTTCTGGTCGTCTTCTACCACTTTCATCAGGTTCACCTAATTTAATTTGATCAACTAATAACTTTTCGACTTTGTTTGTTCCTCTAAATTCTTTTGGGCTAGATAACCAAACAAATTCAACTCCTTCCTCTTCTGCATTAGCAACTTCTCTCGCAGATCCAGGCATATTTTCTTTATCTCTTCTATATAAACACTTAACTGATTTTGCTTTTTGTCTTATAGAGGTTCTAACACAGTCCATAGCTGTATCACCACCACCAATAACAACTACATCTTTACCTTCAGCGTTCAAAATACCTTTGTCAAACATTTCTACCTTATCACCCAAACCTTTTCTATTTGATGCAGTTAAAAAATCCATTGCTGGAAAAATATTATTTAAGTCATTTCCTGGTAGCTCAACTTCTCTTGCTTTGTAAACACCAGTAGCTATCAATATAGCATCGTGTTTTTTTCTAAGTTGTTCTAACGTAGCATCTTTTCCAACCTCAAAATTTTGAACAAATTCTATTCCACCATCTTTTAAAAGCTTAGTTCTTCTTTCAACAACTTCTTTTTCTAATTTAAAATTTGGAATTCCATAAATTAATAAACCACCAGCTCTATCATATCGATCATATATTGTAATTCTATAGCCATTTTTTCTTAATTGTTCTGCTGCTGCTAGTCCTGCGGGGCCAGCACCTATTATTCCAACGCTTTGATTTTTTTCATTTAAAACATTTATAGGTTTTACCCATCCTTTTTCCCAAGCATTATCTGTTATATACTTTTCCATTGAACCTATGGTTACAGTTCCGTGACCTGATTGTTCTATTACGCAATTACCCTCACATAACCTATCTTGTGGGCAAATTCTCCCACAAACCTCAGGCATATTGTTTGTGCTTTGGGATAGCTCATAAGCTTCCTTAAGCCTTCCCTCGGCCGTCAATTTTAGCCAATCAGGAATATTATTGCTCAAAGGACAATGAACTTGGCAAAAAGGAACTCCACACTGAGAGCATCTGCTAGACTGCTCTTTAGCTTTATCGCTGATAAACTCGTCATATATTTCATTAAAATCATTCTTACGCTTATCTACACCTCTTTTAGGTGGAGTTTGTTGACCTATTTTTACGAATTTGAGCATTTTGTCAGGCATAATTTTTAAAGATTTTATGCAAATTATATATTGTTTTTATTAAATAAAGTAAAAAATAGGTCATATATTATGACCTTAATAAATCATAATAAGCTTTAAAAAGTAGAATTTTTAAGAATTGCATACCTAATATGCAGAAATCGAATAGTTTTAAATGAATATTTTTTAAGTTACGAAGTCTAAATGTTTCAAAATATTATAGAAGTTTTAATTCTATCAGCAATCCAAGGCATATCTGAATTTCTACCAATAAGCTCATCGGCACATTTAATATTAGTTTCTAGCTTATATGAATTTAAATCAAGCTCTTTATTAATAGATATTAGTCTTCATTTAGGTTCATTGTTTGCAATAATTTATTTTTTTCGAAAAGAATTACTGGATATTAAAAATAATCAGAGAATCTTATGTTTAATTACGATAGGATCAATTCCTCTTATAATAGTTGGATATTTTTTATACACAACAGGTATTATTTATAGTTTAAGAAATATTGAACTAATTGCTTGGACAACTTTAATATTTGGAATTATTTTATACATTGCTGACAAAAGTCGTTTTGATAAAAAAATTTCAGCAAATTTAAATTTTCAATCGATTCTAATTATTGGATTATTTCAAATATTTTCATTAATTCCTGGTGTTAGTAGGGCAGGGATTACAATGACAGCAGCAAGGATTTTAAAATTTAATAGAGTAGACTCAGGTAAAATTTCATTCTTACTTTCAATTCCTGCGCTTAGTGGTGCAAGCTTTCTTGGATTGAAAGATTTATTTGATCAATCAATAGAGTTTAATTATCTGGTTATAATCTCAATTGTATCTTCATTCATTTTTTCTTTTGTAACAGTAAAATTTTTTTTAGAATATATTAATAAATTTTCTATGAATGCTTTTGTAATTTACAGAATTATAATAGCTTTACTTCTATTTTTTATAATTTATTTTTAATCTCTGGAGCTAATTGAGAAAATATAACAGCTATTAATATTAATATACATCCAATAATATTATCAATATCAAGTATCTGATTTAAGATTATCCAAGCTGCAATTACTGCAAACACTCCTTCAAGAGAGTATATAATTGCAGCAGGAGCTTCATCAATATTTTTTTGTGCAAACATTTGAAGTGTAAACGCAATACCACCAGATAAAACTCCAGCATAAATTATAGATGAGCTTTCTAGAAAAATATTTGATAAAACAACATCTTCAAAAGTGTATGCTGAAATTATTGATAGTGTAGCTACAAATACCGCTTGTAAAGCAGCATAAAACATTGGGATATCGAATATTTTCATAAATTTGCCTGCAAAAATTATATGAAAAGCCCAAAATAAAGAACATAAAATTACAAGTGCATCACCTTTCATAATTTCTGAGTCAGAGAAATTGCTTAAGAGATAAACTCCATATACACAAAGGGCAATTGAAGGCCAAATACTCCAATGAACTTTTTGAGAATATAAAAAAAATAACAATATTGGTACTAAAGGTACATAAAATACAGTGAAAAAAGCAGCATTTGCAACATTTGTGTATTGAAGGGAAGCTTGTTGCAAAGATGTGCCTAAAAATAAAGAAAAACCCATGAACACAAGATATTTAATAAATCTTTTTCTATCTATATTTATTTGGTTAATAATTTTTTTTTTTTCAAATATTAGTGCGAAAGGCAATATGGCTACAAAACCAACAAGAAATCTAGCTGCATTAAAAGTTAAAGGACCAATATTGTCCATACCCGTATCTTGAGCGATAAAAGCAGTTCCCCAAATAAATGTTGTAATTAAAGCGCAAATTAATGATAAAGATTTTGTCATACCTGATTAATTGATTAGAAAATTATTTAAAATATGTTGTTGATTTTACAGATACTTTCAAAATCTTCCATATTTATGTAGCAGCCAGCCATTTTTCTTTTTCCCTGAAATGAACCTCGCCCATGTAAAACTCTCCAGTTATTAAAAATTAAAAGCTCGCCAGGTTTTAAAATATATCTCCATTGATATTCAATATTGTTTGCCAAATTGTCAAATTGTGTAATTGCTTCATAAAATTTTAACATAAGCTCATTTTCCATTCTAAATTCAGCGCGATCATAGTTATTAAAGCTTACTTGAAATAATTCTTTTTTAGAGTTATGTCGGAAAATTGGTCTTCTTGCTTCAAGTATAACACCATCACCGACATATTTTCCTGGGACCTCAACGTTTGAAAGTATTTCGAATATCTCTTTTTGTTTTTTTAAAGTTTCAGCAATTTTGAAACCGTCTACCATAATCGACTCTCCGCCTGTCGCATCATAATCACAACATAATAGTAATTGAAGCCCCGGTGCATCTTTACTGTAGGTAGAGTCGGTATGTGGTCTTAGTTCCTCTTGAGTGTAAGCGCTATCAGCCATATTTTCATTAGACTCAAATTCCCACAATCCTCCAAAAATAGATTGTCTTACGTAACCTATCTTGTTTGCAATTACATCTACAGTTTCCATATTAGTTTTACAGTTTGTTATTACACAGAAACCATATTCGTTTAAATTTTTAAGAAAAAATTTAAATCCATCATCAGAGACTACATCATTATAATTCAGATAAACTTGATCATTAATATCCTTACTCTTCCATAAAGAATATTTTTGATGTGAAGTGTTTTTTTTTATCAGATTTTTTTGTAAAAATTCCGTTGAATACTTGATCATTTTTTTTGAATCTGACCATAAAATATTAAGATAATTACCGTTTTCACTAATTGATGCCTCTTTAATGAACAGGTTTGAGTCTAATTTAGCAGTAAAAGTTTTTCTTTGGTGGCTTCTTTGATCCCAATTTTCATGATCTTTTGCATGATCTCTAAGCCAAATATTGGGAAAATTATCATCTATATTATTTTTAAATTTTACATGAAGACTATTTGGTAAAATTTTAATATTTTCTATCATTTGTTAAATCTAAGATATTTTTTATAAAAATTACATTGCTAATTTATAAGCAAAATTCCTACCTAAATTTTCTTTTAAATCATTGTTAAATCTCGCTGCCTCTGCACCATCTATAATTCTATGATCATAAGAAAGAGATAAGGGTAACATTGTTCTTGCTTGAAATTTTCCATCAATCAATATTTGTTTTTTTTGAGATTTGCCTACTCCTAAAATTGCAACTTCTGGAAAATTTATAATTGGAGTAAAAAATGAACCTCCTATGCCGCCTAAACTTGTGATAGTCATAGAACCACCAAATAATTCTTTTTTATCAATTTTAAGATTTCTGCAAAGTTCACTTACTTCTTTTAATTCTTTACTAAGAAATGAAATTTTCTTGTTATTAGCATTTCTGATTTTAGGAACCATTAAACCATTAGGTGTATCAACAGCAATCCCAATATGAAAATATTTTTTTAATGTCATTTTTCCAGTTTCAATTTCATCAATAGAAGAATTAAAAGATGGGAATTTTTTCAAAGAGGCTACTAGTGCTTTGATTATAAATGCCAAAGGAGTAATTTTAATTCTTTCTCCAGTATACATATCTTTTAGAGAACTTCTAAAATTCTCCATTTCTGTTATATCTGCCTCATCATGGTTTGTTACATGCGGTATTGTTGTCCAAGAATTAGTTAAATATATTGAGGATAATTTTTTTACTCTTGAAATTTCTTTAACTTCAATTTCTCCAAAATCAGAGTGTTCAAATTCATTTTTAATTTTATTTGTCTTATCTTCTTTTATTTCAACAATATTTTTTGGTTTAGATAAAACAAATTTTTTAATATCTTCCTCAATAACTCTTCCATCTTTTTCACTTCCTATAACTTGATTAATATCAACTCCAAGTTCTCTTGCAAATTTTCGAGCTTTCGGACTTGCAGAAGATATTTCTTTAGATAAAGTTTTAATTTGATTATTCGTAGCTTGTTCTGGTTCTGGTTTAATAACTTTAATTTTTTTAGACTCTTTTTCAATAGTAGGCTTTTCCTCATCTTTTTTATTTGTTTGAGGCTCTCTTTCTAAAATTAATATTAAATCACCTTCTGAAACTTTATCTCCTACTTTTAATTTTAATGATTTAATCTTACCCTCAAAGTTAGATGGAATTTCTACGCTTGATTTATCACTTTCAATTGTTATCAGTGGATCATTTGTTTTTATTGTTTGACCTTTAGAGACTAAAACTTCAATAACCTCAACATCTTTAAATTCTCCAATATTTGGTACTTTAATTTCAGTTTCTAACATTATAATTTAGTAGGCATTGGTCTTTCGCCATCAATGTTATATTTTTTTATAGCCTCTTTTGCATATTTTGAAGTTATTAATTGCTCTTTAGCTAACACGCTTAAACTATAAGCAACTAAGTGTTCTTTATCTACTTCAAAAAATTTTCTAAGTTTTTTTCTCGTATCACTTCTACCAAATCCATCTGTTCCTAGAGAATAAAAACTTTTATTAGTATACGGTCTAATTTGATCTGAATGCATCCTCATATAATCTGAAGCTGCCATAATGGGTCCCTCTGTTTTACCTAAACATTTTTCTACGTATGAAATTTTTTGATCTTTATCTGGATTTAATAAATTGTATCTTTCTACCTCCATACCATCTTTTCTTAACTCATTAAAACTTGTAACGCTCCAAATTTCACTATCTATTTGATAGTCAGTTTGTAGAATATCAGCAGCTGATATCATTTCACGTAAAATTGTACCTGAACCTAAAAGTTGAATTTTTGTTTTTTTAAATTTGTTAAATTCTCTAACCTTATACATGCCTTTAAGAATTCCCTCTTCACAGTTCTTATCTTTTGGTATCTCAGGATGAGAATAGTTTTCATTCATAGTAGTAATATAATAAAAAACATTTTCTTTTTTTTCATGCATTCGCCTCATACCTTCTCTAAAAATAACTGCTAATTCGTAATGAAAAGTTGGATCATAAGTAACACAATTGGGTATTGTTGAAGCTATTAAATGACTATGCCCATCTTGGTGTTGAAGACCTTCACCTGCTAGTGTTGTCCTACCTGCGGTAGCTCCAATTAAAAAACCTCTTGCTTGACTATCGCCTGCTGCCCATGCAAGATCCCCAACTCTTTGAAACCCAAACATTGAGTAAAAAATATAGATTGGTATCATTTCTATATCATGATTTGTGTATGCTGTAGCGGCTGCAATCCAAGATGACATCGCACCAGCTTCATTAATTCCTTCTTCTAATACTTGGCCACTTTTTTCTTCACGATAAGAACTTAATTGAGCTGCATCTTCAGGTTCATATTTTTGCCCTTCGTGGGCATAAATACCTATTTTTTGAAAAAATCCCTCCATACCAAAAGTTCTTGCCTCATCAGGGATAATTGGAACTAATCGTGGTGAAATATTTTTATCTCTTAGTAAATTTGTCAACATTCTTACTAAAGCCATAGTAGTAGACATTTCTTTTTCACCAGTTGAAACTTTCATAAAATCAAAAATATCTTTTGATGGAGTTTTAATAGGCTTCGCGTAAGTTGTTCTTTCTGGTAAAAAACCACCTAAGTTTAATCTTCGCTCTTTCAAATACTTAATCTCAGGTGATTTATCGTCAGGTTTAAAATATTCAATATTTCTAACTTGTTCATCTGTTAAAGGTACGTCAAATCGATCTCTGTAATACATCAAATCATCAACATCTAATTTTTTTGTTTGGTGAGTTGTATTAACACTTTCACCCGTCTTACCCATTCCATAGCCTTTTATAGTTTTAGCTATAATTACGGTAGGACTTCCTCGGTTTTTAGAGGCTTTATCATATGCAGCAAAAACTTTATGTGGATCATGACCGCCTCTATTTAGTCTCCAGATATCTTTATCTGACAAACTAGAGACTAATTCATGTGTCTCAGAATATTTTCCAAAAAATTTTTCTCTGACGTATGCTCCATCTCTTGCTTTCATTGCTTGGTATTCACCATCAACTGTTTCATTCATTATTTTTATTAAATGACCAGTTTTATCGTTGGCTATTAATGAGTCCCAATAAGATCCCCAAATTACTTTTATTACATTCCATCCAGCTCCTCGGAAACTACCTTCCAGTTCTTGAATAATTTTTCCATTTCCTCTTACGGGACCATCTAGCCTTTGAAGATTACAGTTTATTACAAAGATTAGGTTATCTAAATTTTCTCTTGCAGCCAATCCAATTGCACCCATAGACTCAGGCTCGTCCATTTCACCATCGCCTAAAAATGCCCAAACTTTTCTATCCTCATCTTTTATAAGTCCTCGATTGATTAAATATTTCATATATCTTGCCTGATATATTGCAAGCATAGGTCCTAGCCCCATTGAGACAGTTGGAAACTGCCAAAATTTTGGCATCAACCAAGGATGAGGATATGATGAAAGTCCATCTGTATTAACCTCCTGCCTAAAACTATCTAACTGTTTTTCATTCAATCTTCCTTCTAAGAAAGCTCTCGCATACATGCCTGGTGCACTATGTCCTTGAAAGTAAATTAAATCACCACCAAATTTATTATTTTTTGCTCTCCAAAAGTGATTCATTCCTACATCATATAATGTTGCTGCTGATGCAAATGTACCTATATGTCCACCCAGCTCAGGAAATTTTTTATTTGCTCTTACTACCATTGCAGCTGCGTTCCATCTAATTAAGGATCTAATTCTTCTTTCAATATTTTGATCTCCATTTGATTTTACCTCTGCCTCTGGAGGAATTGTGTTGATATAAGGAGTATTTTGAGTGTATGGAATATTAGCACCTTCTCTATATGCTTTGTTGATTAACTCTTTGATTAAAAAGTGAGCTCTTTGATTACCATCCTTAGAAATTACAGCAGATAAAGACTCTAGCCAATCTTGTGTTTCCAAAGGATCGATGTCACCACTTTTGGTTACTTGAATAATTGACTGTTCTTTTTTTTTGACTGGTTCTCGAGTAATTTCAGTTTCTTCTTTTTGTTGTGCCATTGCGGCTTCTGCTTGTTTGATAATACTCTCAGTATCTTTTGGAATTGACTTATCGTCTAAAATTTTACTAGAGGAAGAAATATTTAAAAGCAAATCATCTTTTGAAACTTTATCACCTACTTTGATTGCTATATTTTCTATTTTTCCTGAAACAGTAGAGGGAATTTCAACGCTAGATTTATCACTTTCAATGGTAATAACTGGATCGTTTACTTTTATCTGATCACCTTCTTTGACAAGAATTTCAATAACCTCAACATCTTCAAAATCTCCAATATCTGGAACAACTAATTTTTCAGTCATTTTTTAAACGGTTTATATACCTAAAAAAAAAGTATATTTAATGATATTTTAGCACATAAATCAGGAATTTTATGCAAAGCTGTAATTTTATTGAACAAAAATTGTTAATATAATTCAAAAATACAGTAACTTCATATTATTTTTTAAAAAAAAATTAATTTAAGGACCGCTGGCCAAATTGGATAAGGCGCTCGGCTACGAACCGGGAGATTCCAGATTCGAGTTCTGGGCGGTCCACCAAAAAAGGAACTTAAATGTTAGATTGGTTACTTAAGGCATCACTTCAAAAATCAGTAATATATTTTTTTATAATTATTCTTATAATTTTAGTAATTTTAACTTTTGTATTATAAAAAACTATGAGCAATGAATTTGAACAAATAAGTATTAAGCCTGGGTTTATGAAACATAATGGAGGTGTTTTATTTAGAACAATTTCTGAGACAGAATATGAATTTAAATCTACAATTAATGAAAATCATTTAAATGCTGCAGGCATTACTCATGGTGGTTATTTATCTGCTTTAATTGATGCTGGGGCAGGAACATCAGCTCACAGAGCAGCTAATGGAGCGCCTTGTGTAACTATTTCTTTAGATTTAAAATTTATAGGCGCTTCAAAAGTAGGTGATGAGATAACTGGATTTACAAAAATATTAAAAAAGACAAATACTCTAATATTTTTATTTTGTGAATTAAAGTGTAATGATAAAATTATAACTTCTGGATCTGGGGTTTGGAAGATATTAAAAATGAAATAAGCTAATTAGCGAACACCTAAACTATTTTTTTTCTTCTAAAGTTTAAATATCCAAAAATTAATAATAATGAAATTGCTATTGGATATATTATAGTTTTATTTGGTCTATTAGAGTTTTCTATTTTAAATTCACTAATTAAATCACCCATCTCAAATCCGCTTTTCTTAGCTTTTCCATTCCATTTTAAAGTATCAACAACAATTTTATCTTCCTCTCTTACAAGGTTAATTCCATATTGTTCAATATTATATTCTGTTTCAAAAGTATTTTTATTAATAACAAAAAGTTTATATCTTTCTCCATATGGACTTGGTCTTGTTACTTTAAATCTAACTTCCTTTTCAGGATCTAATTTTACTGAATTAATTTTATAAATATCTTGATAATTATATTTTGGATAAAATTTATTTAATACAAATTCTGGTGACAACAAGGAAATAGAAATAATTAAAAAAATAATAATCTCATACCATCTTAATTTATTAATAAACCAACCTTGTGTTGCAGAAGTAAAAACTAATATTCCTATTAGAGAGGTTGCAATTACAACTAGACCATGCCAAATATCTTCTATTCCTATTAATAGCAGTTCATGATTAAATAAAAAAACAATTGGAAGAATTCCTGTTCTTAAACTGTACCAAAATGCTTGTAGTCCAGTTTTTAGAGGATCACCTCCTGATATAGCTGCGGCAGCGTATGAAGCTAAACCTACAGGTGGAGTAACATCTGCCATTAAACCAAAATAAAACACAAACAAATGAACTGCTATAATTGGAAAAATAAAACCAGAGGCATTTCCTACATCTACTAAAACAGTTGCCATTAATGAAGCTACAACGACATAATTTGCTGTTGTTGGAAGTCCCATACCTAAAAGTAGGCATAAAATAATAGTTAAAAATAATAAAACAGTAATATTATCTTTTGCAATAGACTCTATAACAATAATAAGATTTGTACTTAAACCTGTAGACCCAACCGCTCCAACGATAATACCTGCTGTTGCAATTGCTATTCCAACACCAACCATATTTAATGCACCTTTTTCAAAACCCACTATTGTTTGATTAAACCACTCTTTAAGAGCTTCCTTAAAATTTGAATTTTTAGTTAATAAATAAATTAAATTTATAAATATAAGTGATACAGTTGCATAAAATATTGAATAAGAAGCTGTAAACCTTAGATAGACCAACATGTAGATTAAAACAAAGATTGGTATTAAAAAATGAATTCCTGATAAAAATGTTTTCTTTAAATTTGGCACATCTGCATCATCCATTCCTTTTAAATTCAATTTTAAAGCTTCAAGATGTGAAATATAAAATAATGCAATGTAAGAAATTATTGCTGGTAAAAATGCATGTTTAACAACTTCAAAATAAGTAACACCAATAAAACTTGCCATAACAAATGCTGCAGCACCCATAACTGGTGGCATAATTTGACCATTTACTGAGGACGAAACTTCTATTGCACCAGCCTTTTCCTCTGAAAAACCTGTCTTTTTCATTATAGGGATTGTAAATGTTCCGGTCGTTACTGTGTTTGCAATTGAAGATCCTGAAATCAATCCAGTCATTCCAGAGCCTAAAATTGCAGCTTTAGCTGGTCCGCCTCTCATCTTTCCAACCATACCAAATGCCAAGTCTAAAAAATATTTACCTCCTCCAGCAGTTTCTAATAATGCACCAAATAAAACAAACAAAAATATAAAATCAACTGAAACACCAATAGGAATGCCAAATATAGCCTCTTGATCAAGCCATTGAAATCCAACAAGTCTATTTAATGAAAGACCTCCATGAGAAATTATTTCTGGTGCATATCTTCCAAAATAAGAAAATAATAAAAAACAAATTGCGATAATAACTAATGGCAAACCAATTGCACGTCTTGTTGCCTCTAATAAAATCAATATACCACAACTACCAATGATTAATTCAACGGGGAAATTATAATTTTCATTAATTGAAATATTTAAAAGAACGCCCCCTCGATCAACAAGTTGATCATAAAAAAAATATATATAAAGACACGAAAAAGCTCCAACAAAGCTTATTATTACATCAATTATAGAAATTTTTTTTCCTTTAGATATCGGATAAATCAAAAAAGCTAAAGTTAAAGCAAAGCCTAAATGTATAGCTCTAGCTGGAAGCCCTTTAAACATTCCAAAATTAAACATAAAAGGAAATGGTGAAGCATACCAAAGCTGAAATAAAGACCAAATAATTGCAATTGAAGCTACAATTTTAAGATGAAGTCCTGTTAAATTTCTTGTTGGAGATAGGTCTTCATTTATCTTACTTTTTACTTTTTCATTAATGCTTTGTCTCATTATAAGAAGATACCTTATTATAAAAAAAAGGCCCGATAAAATCAGGCCTTTTAATTTAATTAAGTAATTGGATTACATTAATCCAGCTTCTTTGTAATATCTAACTGCGCCTTCGTGAAGTGGAGCTGATAAACCATCTGCAATCATATCTTCTTTTTTAAGTGAAGAGAAAGCAGGATGTTGTTTTCTGAAATCATCAAAGTTTTCGAATACTGCTTTCACAACCAAATAAACTAGATCAGACTCAACCATATTGCTAGTTACTACAGTAGCTTTAACACCAAAAGTAGTAGCATCTTTTTTTTGTCCTGTGTAAGTTCCAGCAGGTATTACTGCTTTAGCATAATAATCTGCACCATCAATTAAACCCTGAACCTCTGATCCAGTTAGGTTAATTGGAGAAGCTTTTGCGGCACAAGTTGCTGCTTGCTCCATAGCTCCATTTGGAAATCCAACAGAATAACCAAAAGCGTCTATCTTTCCGTCACACAATGCTTTAACTTGCTCAGATGAAGTTAATTCAGTTGTTGATTTAAAGAAACTATTATCAACACCTTTTGCTTTCATAAGCTCTTCCATAGTTCCTCTTTGTCCTGAACCGGGGTTACCGATATTTACAACTTTTCCTTTTAGGCCAGCAAAATTTTTAATTTTAGCTTTTTTTCTTGCCCAAATTTGAAATGGTTCATTGTGAACAGAAAAAACAGCTCTTAAGCCTTTATACTGTTTACCTTCCCACTTACTTGATCCATTTACAGCATGATATTGCCAATCAGATTGAGCAACACCAAATTGAAACTCACCAGCAGCAATTTGACCAATATTATAATTTGATCCACCTGTTGAAGGTGCCGTGCATCTATAGGCTTTATCTATACCCTTTTTTCTTCCGTGTTCTTTAGCAATTGCAGATTTATGTAACATTTTACAAATTGCGTTACCTGTTTGGAAATAAACTCCAGTAGGTCCACCTGTTCCTATCGTGAAAAACTCTGCTGATTTTGCGACACCAGTTAATGACAAAGATGCAGCTAATATCAATAAAGCACTAGATAGAGATATAATTATTTTTTTCATTTTTTCTCCCCATGTATCGTTATTTTTATATTATAATTCTAACAGCAATTAATTGGGTATGTATAGTCAGATTTTATATTGATTCTGACCACTTTTTCAACTTATCAACACCTTCGACTATCTTGGGGGCTAACTCATAAATTAAAGTATCATCAATTTTTGTGTTGTCTTCAATTTCTTCCATAAATTTTTTTCCATCAAAGTCAGTAAAGCTTAATCTTGCTAACATTCGATTTTGATCAAATCCAAAGTCAGATCCAGGCAATAAAGCAACACCTGTCTTATTTAAGATATCGTCACACATTTCAGCTGAAGAATTTAACTTTTTATGCAAAAACTCTGGCATCAAATAAAATCCACCTTGAGGTTTATTAATTAAAATCTTATTTGATTTTAAATTTTCATAAACATAATTACCAACTGCTTTTAAAATTTTTCTTGATTGGTTAATATAATCTGAGTGATCATTTTCATAAGCTTTAATTGCTGCATATTGAATGGGAGCACTGACAGCAGAAAAAGTTTCGCTTGCTAAAACATTGATCATATCTTTGATTTTATTTAAAGAGTCTGGCACAATGAAATAGCCTAATCGCCATCCACCAGCTCCACACCATTTGCTTAATCCAGTACTGATAATTGTTTTGTTAGGACAATAATTTGAAATAGATTTATAATTTCGTTCAAAACTTAGTTCTGAGTAAATTTCATCTGATAAAATAATGAGATTATATTTATTAGCAACTTCAGCTATTTCTTCTAAGTTTTCACAAATTTGGCCAGATGGATTATTTGGTGAATTAATAAATAATAAATAGTTTTTATATTTATCTTTTATAATAAATTCCTCAATTTCCTTTGCTGTTGGGAACCAATTATTTTCTGCTTTTGTTTGTAAAATCTTTACTTTATTTCTTCCAAGTATTGCTTGAGGTGCATAAGAAACCCAGCTTGGTGCAGGTAAAATAATTTCTCCATCAAAAATTATATGTAATAAAAACATCAATTCCTTAGACCCAGGTCCTATTATTACATTTTCAGGTTTATAATTTAAATTTTTTTTACTTGAAGTATATTTTGCCACTGCATCTCTCAACTTGGATAATCCTTGCATGGGTAAATATTGATTTTGATGAGCATTGGTTTTTAATTCCTCTACAACATCAACTGGGACTTTAAATGGAGATTGTCCAAAACCAAATTTAAATATTTTTCTTCCTTGCTCTTCTAATTTTCTAGAAGTCTCATTTATTGCTAATGTTGAAGATGGTTTAAGGCTTTTAACTAAATCTTTTAACATTTAATTACTAAGCTCTTTTAAATTCTTAAAATATTTTAAAGCGTCAGGATTTGCTAAAGCTTCTTTATTTTTTATTTTGTTTCCCTCAATTGTATTTTTAACTGCTAGTTCTACAATTTTACCACTTTTAGTTCTTGGAATATCATTAACCACAATTACTTTACTAGGAACATGTCTTGGAGAGGTATTTTTTCTAATTTGCATTTTTATTCTTTTTAATAAATCTTCACTCAGATGAAATTTTGAATTCATAATTAAAAATAAGACAATTCTAACATCATTATCCCAAGATTGCCCCACAACAATTGACTCTTTAACTTCCTTAAATTTTTCAACTTCAGAATAAATTTCTGCTGTTCCAAGCCTGACACCTCCAGGATTTAAAGTTGTGTCTGACCGGCCATGAATAACGAAACCATTATTTGTTTTTATTTCTGCAAAATCACCGTGATGCCAAACATTAGAAAAACGATTGAAATATGCATCTTTATACTTTTTATCATTTTTATCATTCCAAAACTTCAATGGCATTGAGGGAAAAGGATTTTTACAAATTAATTCTCCCTTTTTATTCATTATAGATTTTCCTTTGTCATTAAAAATATCAACATTTAAAGCTAATCCTTTATTTTGAATCTCCCCCATGTGCACTGGTTGATATAAATTTCCTAAAACAAAACATGAAACAATATCAGTGCCACCTGAAATTGATGCTAAATGAACATTCTTTTTAATATTTTGATATACATATTTAAATCCTTCGTTTGATAAAGGTGATCCTGTTGAACAAATAGTTTTTAACTTTTTTAGATTATACTTATATTTTAGTTTTGGTTTCAATTTGCGTAATGCATCTACATATTTTGCACTTATTCCTAAAAATGTAATATCTTCTTTTTCTGCAATTTTTAACAATAAATCATCTTTCTTAAACATTGGCGATCCATCAAATAATACTATTGAGGCTTTAGAGGCTAAAGCACTTACTAACCAATTCCACATCATCCATCCACAAGTAGTAAAATAAAAAACATTATCTCCTTCTTTGATATCACAATGTAATTGATGTTCTTTTTTATGTTGAATTAATACTCCTCCAGTCCTATGACATATACACTTAGGTTTTCCGGTTGTTCCACTTGAATAAAGTATAGCAAGCTCATGATCAAAATCATATTTAGAGTAATTTATATTCTTAGAATTGATTTTCATCAAATCATTCCATCTAAAAACATTTTTTTTAAATGATAATTTATAATTTATAAATTTTTTTCCAGGGTAACTAACAATTATAATATTTTTAATTGAAGGTATGTTTTTTAAAATTTCTGAAAGTTTCTCTAAAACATTAATTTTTTTTCCATTATAGAAATATTGATCAGTAATAAATAATACCTTTGGATTTATTTGAGAAAATCTTTCTATTACTCCCTTTACTCCGAAATCTGGCGAACATGAAGACCATATTGCTCCTATTGAAGATGTGGCCAAAAAAGCTTCTACAGTTTCAATAGTATTTGGCATGTAAGCAGCTATTCTATCTTTTTTTTTTATCTTTTTGTCTTTAAAAAACTGTATTAACTTACTAGTGTTTCCATTTAACTTAGCCCAAGTTCTCTCTTCTCTATAATTATTTTCACTTATAAAAGTTATAGCTTTTTCATTATTATTTTTAGATAATAAATTTTCAGCAAAATTTAATTTACTTTTAGGTAGAAATTTATTTTTATAAAATATTCTAGATTTTTTAATTTTTTTATTACCTTTTATTCCTTTGATTTTGCTAAAATTCCAGAAAGTACTCCAAAATTCTGGGGAATTATCAATGCTCCAATTTAGTATCTTTTGATAATCACCATTAAAATTTTTGTTAAATTTTTTAGAAATATATTTTTCAAAATTATTAAGAATTGAATTTTTTTTTCGATTTACAGATGCTTGCCAAATTTTTTTGGACATATTTTTTGTTAATTTATCATTATAGAATTAAACTTATTTATGATAATCTAACCGAACAATTTAAGTAAAATGAGAACTTTTTACCCTCCGATTCGGTCATGTTTTAGTCTATTTTTGTTCTTTAACAGCAACAATATCTAGTAGGTAAAAAAAAAGATATACCAAAGATAGAAATGACTAAACACAAAATCACAGCAGTTCTAGGACCAACTAATACTGGAAAAACCCATCTAGCTATAGAGACTATGCTGTCTTTTGATACTGGTATGATTGGATTTCCATTAAGATTATTGGCTAGAGAAGTTTATGACAAAGTAATTAAAAAAATTAGTATTGATAAAGTAGCTTTGATCACTGGCGAGGAAAAAATAATCCCTCTAAATGCAAAATATTTCTTATGCACTGTCGAGTCTATGCCTATAGATAAACATTTAGAATTTGTTGGAGTGGATGAAATACAAATGTGTGCTGATCATGAAAGAGGTCATATTTTTACAGATAGACTTTTAAATATGAGAGGAGAAAAACTCACAATGCTCATGGGCTCTAACACAATTAAAAATATTATTTCTAAAATTGATGCAGATGTAGAGTTTATTAACAGAAACCGTTTATCAAAACTAACATATTCAGGTCATAAAAAAATTTCTAGAATAAACAGAAAAACAGCAATAATAGCTTTTTCTGCAGAAGAAGTTTATGCCATAGCAGAACTTATAAGAAGACAAAAGGGTGGTTCTGCAATAGTAATGGGATCATTAAGCCCTAAAACAAGAAATGCCCAAGTAGAATTATATCAGTCTGGTGATGTTGACTTCTTAGTAGCAACTGATGCGATAGGAATGGGAATTAATATGGATTTAGACCATGTATTTTTTTCAAATCTAAAAAAATTTGATGGTAGAAAATTAAGGAAATTAAATCTATCTGAAATTGGTCAAATTGCAGGTAGGGCTGGTAGATATCTTAATGATGGCAATTTTGGAGTCACTGGTGATTGTAAAGAAATCATATCCGAAGATGTTGAACTATTAGAAAATCATAAATTTGAAGAAATAAGAAATCTTTTTTGGAGAAATTCAAATCTTAACTTTAATAATCCAATGAGTTTAATTAAATCTCTTGAAGAAAAACCTCATACAGAATGGTTAAGAAAAATACACGAATGTGAAGACGAAAAAGCCTTAAAATATTTTTTAAGAGACAAAAGTTTAATTAATTTAGAATTTAATAAAAAATCGCTAAAATTATTATGGGAATGCTGCCAAATACCTGATTTTGTTAAGAAAACTTATGGAAATCATTATGAAGTTATAAGCAATGTATTTTCATTTCTAAACAGTGAAAAAGAGCAAATTAGTGATGAATTTATGAGATTGCAGCTTGTAAAACTTGATAAATTAGCAGGAAATGTAGATTCTTTATCAAATAGAATTGCAAATGTTAGGACTTGGTCTTATGTTTCTAATAAAAATAACTGGATTGAAAATCAAGACTATTGGATAGAAAAAACAAAACATTTAGAAGATAGACTTTCAGATAGACTTCATGAAGAACTTACAAAAACTTTCATTGATAAAAGAGCCAGTGTTCTTGCAAGAGGCCTAAAACAGGATATGGAATTTAAGACAGAAATTTTAGAAAATAATGATGTCATGATCGATGATCAATTCATAGGAAAAATAAAAGGTCTTAGGTTAGATTTAGATTTTAAAAAAGGGGCATTAGAAACTGATATTAAATCATTGAAAAAAGCAGCTAGGCAATCTATTGGACCCGAGCTTGAAAAAAGAATTCAAATGATCATAGATACTGGATTAATTGATTTGAATGATGATTTTAAAATTTATTGGAATAATTTTCCCATAGCAAAACTATCTGCAGGAAATGATTATTTAAACCCCAGTTTTGAACTTATTATTGACGACACCATTGAACAAAATCTAAAAAAAAAATTAATTGAATTTATTTGCAAATGGATACAAGCAAAAATTAACACAGTTCTAAAAAGTCTTATTGATTTAAAAAATCTTAAAGAAAAAAACTCTTCAATTAAAGCTTTGGCTTATCAACTTTATGAAAATAACGGGGTATTAAAACGAGAACAAGTTTCAGAATATTTAAAAAAACTTGGTCAAAATGAAAGAAAAATTTTAAGAGAACTTGGTGTAAAATTTGGTAGATATCATGTTTTTTTATATCAATTAATCAAACCAGAAGCGGTGTCACTAAGAACCTTATTGTGGAAAAATTTTCATCAAAAATATCATAAATTAAAACCTCCAACTTTTGGACTAAATTTTTTAGATGACCAAGAGTCTAGAAATAGAAATTTTATGCTTCTTTGTGGTTTTGAAAAATTTGACAGCTTATTTGTTAGAATTGACATTTTGGAAAGACTTTTCATGCAAATAATTAATTCTAATTCAAAAGAAAACAAAGAAATAAAAATGGTACCTGAGATGTTAAATCTTTTAGGTTGTAGCAAAGATAATTTTAAAAAACTTTTAAAAAAAATGGGATATAAAATTTTCGATAAAGAAGAAGAAACATTTTTCAAATACAGCCCTATAAAACAATTTAAAAAAAATCCAATGAAAAAAGTTTCTAGTGAAAACCCATTTAAAGTATTAAAAAATTTAAATCTTGGATAACTTTCATGTTTTTTAGAAAAAATAAAACAGAAAATAATTTTTTAATAAAAATTTGTGCTTTATTAATTCATGCCGCTAAGATAGATGAAAATTATACAAATAGTGAAGAAGAAATAATAAAAAAAACTTTGCTAGAACTGGGCTCTAATAAAAATGAATTGGATAACACAATTAAAGAAGCAAAAATTATTGAAGAAAATTCAAATCAAATTTTAGATTTTACAAGGGAAGTCAAAAATTTAGCTGAAGAAGATAAGATTAAAATAATTGAAGCATTATGGTCTATAATCTACTCAAATGAAGATGCTGATATTTATGAGACAAATTTGATGCGACGCCTTGCTGGCCTATTATATATTGACAGTAAAACTATGGGAGATATTAAGAATAGAATTAAAATCAAAAACCTTAGATGACTTACGTTGTAAATGATAAATGTATTAAATGTAAATTAACTGATTGTGTTGATGTATGTCCGGTAGATTGTTTTTATGAAGGTAAAAATATGCTTGTAATTAAACCGGATGAGTGTATAGATTGTGGCGTTTGCGAGCCGGAATGTCCTGTTGATGCCATAACTTCAGATACAGAACCTGGTAGTGAAAAATGGTTAGAAATCAATACAAAATATTCTGAAATCTGGCCTAATATAAGTGAAAAAAAAGATCCTCCAACGGATCATGAAAAATTTAAGAATGAGCAAAATAAGTACGAAAAATATTTTAAAGAAAATCTTTAAAAGTAAGACTGAAAAAAAAGTGAAAAAAAAAGTATCAAAAAAAATAGTAAAAAAAGTTGTTAAACCAAAAAAAATTAAGAAAGTTGCGCCAAAAAAAACTAAAAAAGTTATAAAAAAAACTTCTTCAAAGATTACTAAAATTAAAAAAGTATCAAAAAAAAGTGAGACTCAAGATGAAGCAAAAGTAGATAATTTAAGAATTTCTAAAAGTAATGAGGTTAAGCCTGAAATAAAAAAAGTTAAAAGACAAGAAACTGAAAAAAGAGAATATAAAATTAAAGATCACATTGTTTATCCAAAACATGGTGTTGGTCAAATAACAGAATTTAAAAAAATTAACATAGGTGGAATAGACGTTGAGACTTATGTAATAAAATTTGAAAAGGATAAAGCAAATGGTATGGTTCCGGTTAACAAACAATCTCATTTGAGACCTTTAGCTACAATTAATCAAGTAAATAAATGTATCTCTATTCTTAAAAGTAAACCAAAAATAAAAAGGTCAATGTGGAGTAGAAGGGCACAAGAATATGAAGCTAAAATTTCTTCAGGAAAAATTTATGAATTAGCAGAAGTTGTTAGAGATTTAAATAAGGGTGATGATCTTATGGTCGATCAATCTTACAGTGAAAGACAACTGTTTGAAAAAGCTTATGAAAGAATATTATCTGAATTCCAGATAATATTAAATATGTCGTTAGAAGATACTCAGAAGAAACTTGATAAAGCTTTAAAAAGAAATATAAATGAGCAAACTAAACCAGTTACTTCTCCACCCAAAACTCCTACTACAGAATTACCAGTAGAAGAACCTATCTCGGATACTGACGAACATTTAGACGAATAAAAAAAACGCCTCTCATACAAATTGCAATGAGAAGCGTTTTTAGTAAAGACTAGTAAATTACTATCTTTTTCTCTTTTTAGCTTTTTTAGCCTTTTTTGCTTTTTTCTTAGTTTTCTTTGCTGCTTTTTTCTTAGTTTTTTTAGCAGCTTTTTTTCTTTTCTTAGGCATCTTTAGCTCCCTGTTTAAGTTTAACGAATCAAATTGATTCGCCATTGCTATATTTTTATTTTTTTATGCAAGTTATGTCAATTCTTTAATTAAAAACATAAATTTTAAAAAAATTTTTTTTATTTTAATTTTTTAAAAAAATTTTTTTAATTAATTTTGTTAATGTTTATGCGGATAATAACCAAATATTTAAATAAAATTTAATAAAGTTTTTCTAATTGATATTTATATTTTTCAGCAACTTTTTTTCTTTTTACTTTCATTGTTGGTGTCATTAAACCATTTTCTATCGAAAAATTTTCATCTAATAATTGAATTTTTTTTATTTTTTCTAATAAGGTTAACTTTTTATTTATTTTTTCAATTACATTGTTAATTTTTTTTTTTTCTCTTAAAAATTCTTTACTAGGTACTATTAATGCAACTAAATAATTTTTTTTATCACCATAGACCATACATTGATCTATTTCAGATTCATTTGTAATCATATTTTCAATTTTAGCTGGTGAAATGTTATCTCCTCCTGCACTTACAATAATATCTTTTTTTCTATCAGTTATTTTTAAATAACCATCCTTTGGATTTATTTCTCCAATATCACCTGTATGAAGCCATCCATCAATAATAATTTTGTCTGTCTCTTCTTTTTTATTCCAGTACCCCAACATTACATTTTCCCCTTTAACTAAAATTTCACCATCATCAGCAATTTTTACTTGGTTTCCTTTAAAAGGTGGTCCTACAGTTTCAACTTTTATCTTATCTATGGGGTTACAACTTACTACCGGTGAGGTTTCTGTTAGACCATAACCTTGAAGCGTAGGCAGTCCTACAGAATTCAAAAATTCTCCTATTTCTTTATCAAGAGCACCTCCACCAGAAACAAAAGCTTTTAGGTTTCCGCCAAACTGTTTTTTTATTTTTTTTCTAACTAAGGCTTCAGCTATGATATTTACAAATTTTTCTAAAATATTCAATTTTTGGTTAAATAATTTTTTCTTACCTAATCGAATAGTAGCATCAATTAATTTAGCTTTAAAACCTGATTGTTTTTTTAAATTAATATTTATTTTGTTATAAAGATTTTGATAAAATCTTGGAACTGCCGTCATAATTGTGGGTTTTGCCTCAGATATATTTTCTAAAAGTTTTTCTATTTTTTCTGCATAAAATACTTTTGCTCCTACAGCAATTTGAACAAATTGCACACTATGTTCATAAGAATGGGAGAGTGGGAGCCATGTTAAAAATACCGGCCTTGAATCTATAAGTGGTTTTAAAATATCAGAAGCTCCTACAAGATTATTTAAAATTCCACCATGACTTAAGATTACACCTTTTGGGTTTCCCCCAGTTCCTGATGTATAAATTATACAGGCTGGTGAAGTTCTTTTTAATTTATTATTATGCATTTTATCTTCATCTAATAAATTATTTTCTAGTATCTTATTAAAATCTAAATATTTATTTTTATCTATTATGTTTAAGTCATTAATTACTTTATTAACTTCATCTAATGTTATTATTTTCTTTATAAATTTTTTTTCATTAATTGTATTATTCAATTTTTTAAGCATCTCATTACTTGAAACTATTACCAAGCTAGGTTCACAATCTTCAATTAAATATTTATAATCTTCTTCAGTGTATGTTGTGTATGCAGGTACAGTAATTCCTCCTGACAGCATAATTGCCATATCAGAAATAAACCATTCTGGTCTATTTTCAGAAACCAAAAGACACCTATCATCCTCCTTTATGTTTTCTCTAATTATTTTTGATAATTTTAAAATATTATTTTTTGTTTCTTCCCATGTGTATGTTTTTTTATTTAATGGATTTAACCACTCTAAAAAAATATCTTTTTTATTTTGTTTGTTTGCTTGAAGAGAAAATAATTCAATTAAGTTATTTAAGTTGTCTATATTCATTATTTCTGGTGGGCGAAGAGAGAATCGAACTCTCACTTCTTGCGAAACACGATTTTGAGTCGTGCGCGTCTACCAGTTCCGCCATTCGCCCTTACTTAATATTTATTAAATTTTATTTAAATAGTATAAGAACTAAATTTATATTAAAACCAAAAAATGTTTCAAAGACTTTATAAAAAATGTTTAAATTTAGCTGGACACAAAAATTCAAACTTTTATTTAGGTCTTGTGTCTTTTATTGAAAGTTCATTTTTTCCTATACCACCAGATGTAATGATTATTCCAATGGTAATTGCTAAAAAAAAAAGATTTATAAAAATATTTTTAATAGCGTCTATATTTTCAGTTTTAGGAGGTATTTTAGGATATCTAATTGGCTACCTATTTTTGGATTTGGCAATGTATGTTATCGAATTTTATAATTATGAGGATAAAGTTGAAAATTTAAAATCAAGCATGTCTAAAGGGAGTGGTTTCCTTGCATGGTTGAGTATACTTTTTTTAGCAGGATTTACACCTTTGCCATATAAAGCTTTTACAATCTCAAGTGGCTTAATTGCATTTAATTTACCTATTTTTATAATTGTTAGTCTAGTTTCAAGATCTCTTAGATTTTTTATTGTTGCATTTCTATCCTATAAATTTGGAGAATTGTTTACTGAATACATGAATAAACATGGATCAAAATGGTTTACTGTTATTGGGATTTTAATAGTTATAATCTTTGTATTAATTTATTTATTTTTAAAAATTAATGGCTGAAAATAGTAAAAATTTATTAATAAAACTTATCTTTTTAATTAGTATTATTGCTTTAGTATCTGCGTTCTTTATTGAATATAAATTGGGTCATCAGCCTTGTAATCTTTGTATTTTAGAACGAATACCATATTTGCTAGCAATTATATTAATTTTATTAAATTATAAATTTAATCATCTTGAAAAGTATTTTTTAATCCTGCTTTCAATTGTATTTTTTATTGCAACCATTCTATCTTTATATCATTTAGGTATTGAGCAAGGTTATATTCAAGAATCAATGGTTTGTGATCTAAAAGGTGAGTCAAATTTGTTGTTAAAAGAGGACATTTTAAAGCAATTACAAGAAAAAAGCGTTTCTTGCAAAGATGTAACATTTAAGATTTTTGGATTATCTCTTACAACTTATAATATTGTAATATCTTTATTAATTACAATATACACATTAAAAATTTATTTAAATTATGACAAAAATTAATAATAAAAGAGTTGAAGAATTCATTAGAGTTGATCATGCAGGTGAAAGAGGTGCAATCAAAATTTATGAAGGCCAATTACTTGCTTTAAATACATTTATTAAAGATGATAGTTTAAAAAAAACTATTGAAGAAATGAAAGAACACGAAAAAGAACATTGTGAATTTTTTGAAAATGAAATCAAGAAAAGAAATATTCAACCAACAAAATTTTTGCCTCTATGGGATTTATTGGGAGTAGGATTAGGATTTGGATCAACTTTATTAGGTAAAAAAGCCGCGATGCTTTGTACTGCTTCGGTGGAAGAAGTTATTGATAAACATTATCTCGACCAAATTAACCAACTTGGCAATGATGAAAAAAATCTTAAAAAAAAGATTACTAAATTTAGAGAAGATGAAATACATCACAAAGATATTGCCTATGATAAGGGGGCAACAAAAAAAGGTGCCTACTCAATATTAGATAAAATAATTAAAACTGGCTCTAAAATTGCAATAAATATCTCTGAAAAAATTTAAGCTTCTAACTCGACATCCCAGTACAAATAATCCATCCAACTTTTGTGTAAAAAATTTGGTGGGAAGTTTTTGCCATTTTTATGTAAATCTTCAGTAGAGGGTCTATATGGATTCTGGTTAAGAATAATTGGATCAAATATAAGCCTAGATAGATTTTATAGAGATATTGATCCAGTATCAGTCATTAATGATTTAATTGTGATAAGTGATCCAGAAAAAGAAGAAAAAACAATTTTTGTTTGGCCAGAAGGAATTCTTCCAGACATATCACAAAAAGACCTAGTTAAATACAATTGGTTATTTAAGGAAAGATTTAATGATAATCACCTTTTAGTTATAGGTATTAATAGTCAATCTAACAATCAAAAAGTTACTAATTTTTATAATTCATTATCAATTTACGATCATAATCTTAAATTAATTAAATCTTATAAAAAAATTAATTTAGTTCCTTTTGGAGAATTTTTACCTTTTGAAAATGTTCTTAAAAAAATTGGTTTAAAGTCAATTACTAATAATTATCAATCATTTTCCAAAGGAGATAGTAGAGACATAATAAAAATTCAAAATAAAAATTTTTCATTAAAATTTTTGCCATTAATTTGTTACGAAATTATTTATTCTGGTAAAATATTTAACAATAATGATTTTGATTTAATAATTAATATTTCTGAAGATGGATGGTTTGGTAAATCAGTAGGACCCCAACAACACTTTACTCATAGTATATTTCGAAGCATAGAAAGTGGGAAATATATATTGCGATCAGCAAATAATGGAATAGCAGCAATAATTAATCCTTTAGGTGATATAGAGCAAAAGATTGATTTTGGAAAATCAGGACATATAGATTTTTATGAAAGTAAAAAAATACAACCAACGATATTCTCACAACATGGTAATAAAATTTTTATAATATTAATTTTAATGTATATTTTTTTGATAATTTCATTTAATAGGAATAAAAATGAGTAATTTAAAAAATTATCTATTTACTAGTGAGTCTGTTTCGGAAGGACATCCAGATAAAGTAAGTGATAGAATTTCAGATATGGTGGTAGATAGTTATATTTCTGGAGATCCGTTTTCAAGAGTTGCATGTGAAACTCTTACAACAACAAATAAAGTTGTGTTAGCTGGCGAAGTAAGAGGACCTGAAATTAAAAAAGAAGATTTAATTGAAAAAGTAAGAAGTTGCATAAAAGATATTGGTTATGATCAAGATGGATTCACTTGGAAAGAGGCCACAAAAATTGAATGTCATCTTCACTCACAATCTTCAGATATTGCAATGGGTGTAGACTCATCAGGGAATAAGGATGAAGGAGCAGGAGACCAAGGAATTATGTTTGGATATGCTTGTAATGAAACTGATGTATTAATGCCAGCCCCAATTCATTACTCTCATAAAATTTTGAGGCTAATGGCTGAAGATAGAAAATCTGGAAAGTTAAAAAATATTGAACCGGACAGTAAAAGCCAGGTTACATTTGAATATGTAGATGGAAAACCTACTAAAGTTAAGTCAGTAGTAATATCTTCTCAACATTCAGCTGATGTAAATCAAGCACAAGTTAGAGATTTATTAAGACCTTATATGTTAAATTCTATTCCAGGAAATTTTCTTGAGGGTTTTAACGAGGATGAATTCTATGTTAATCCGACAGGAAATTTTGTAATTGGTGGTCCAGATGGAGACTGTGGTTTAACTGGAAGAAAAATTATAGTTGACACTTATGGTGGTGCAGCCCCTCATGGGGGAGGAGCTTTTTCAGGAAAAGATCCAACTAAGGTAGATAGATCAGCAGCTTACGCAGCTAGATATATTGCAAAAAATGTTGTTGCTTCAAAAATATCTGACAAGTGTTTAATTCAACTAGCTTATGCAATTGGAGTTTCAAAGCCTTTATCAATTTATGTAGATTTATTTGATAACGATTTAGACAAAAATAAATTTGTGGTAGAAAAGATAAATGAAAATTTTGACCTAAGCCCCCGAGGAATAAGAGAAATGTTAAATCTAAATAAGCCAATATATGAAAAAACAGCTGCTTATGGTCATTTTGGTAGAGTTCCAGAAAATGATGGCTCATTTTCATGGGAAAAAACAGATAAAACTAATGTTTTTTCTAAATAGTTTCTGTTGAATTAAATTTTTTTTTTACTATATTGCCCTTACATCATTGAATTTACAAAATGGGCTTTAGCCCATTTTTTTTTGGAGCAAACAAAAATATGTTAAATAAAAGAGCTGATAAACTTGAATTATTAAGAATTGCAGAAGCTGTAGCATTAGAAAAATCTATTGATAAAGAGCTTATCATTAGTTCGATGGAAACAGGTATTGCAAAAGCTGCAAAGTCAAAATTTGGTCAAGAAAACGAAATCAAAGTTTCTATTGATAGAGATAGTGGAGATATCGAGATATTTAGAAAATTAATTGTTGCAGAAAATCCTGAAAATTCAAATACAGAGATAAAATTAGAAGATGCGATTATTCTAAATGAAATTAACAAAGATAAAGCTGTTGGGGATGAAGTTTTACAGCCATTACCTTCATTTGATTTTGGAAGAATAGCAGCACAGACAGCTAAACAAGTAATAAGTTTTAATGTGAGAGAGGCTGAAAGAGAAAGACAGTATAATGACTTTATCAACAAAAAAGACACAATATTAAGTGGTATTGTTAAGCGTTTAGAATTTGGAAATGTAATAGCTGACCTTGGAAGGACTGAAGCAATCATCCAAAAAAATGAAATGATACCAAGAGAAAATATTAAAGCTGGCGATAGAATAAAAGCTTATTGCTATGATGTAAGAAGAGAACCAAGAGGGCAGCAGATATTTTTATCAAGAGCACATCCAAAATTTATGGAAAAACTTTTTGTTCAAGAAGTCCCTGAAATATATGATGGTTTAATTGAAATTAAATCTTCTTCAAGAGATCCAGGTAGCAGAGCAAAAATTTGTGTTAAAGCAGTAGATACTTCTTTAGATCCTGTAGGAGCTTGTGTTGGAATGAGAGGTTCAAGAGTTCAGGCTGTTGTAAATGAATTACAGGGGGAAAAAATTGACATTGTTAATTGGTCTGAGGATCCTGCTATATTAGTATCTAACGCACTATCACCCGCTGAGGTTCAAAGAGTAAATGTAGATACTGAAAGAAAGAAATTAGATGTAATACTTACTGAAGAAAACTTAAGTAAAGCAATAGGAAGAAGAGGTCAAAACGTTAGACTAGCAACCAAGTTATTGAATTATGAAATTAATATTATGACTGATGCTGAAGATTCTGAAAGAAGACAAGTAGAGTTTAAAGAAAAAACAGAAAATTTTGTTAAGAACTTAGAATTAGATGAAACATTGGGTCAATTATTGGTTGCTGAAGGTTTTTCTTCAATTGACGATATTAAAGATACTACCGCAGAAAATTTAATAAAGATTGAAGGAATTGAAGAAGATACTGCAATAGCTCTGATAGAAAGAGCAAAAGAATTTCATCAAAAAGATCAAGAAGATATTTCAGAAAGAATTAAAGAGTTAGGTCTTCAGGATAGTTTAATAAATTTGAAAGGACTAACTCCTGGAATGCTAGTTACATTAGGTGAGCAAAAGATTTTAACTTTAGATGATTTTGCTGACTTAGCATCTGATGAACTAACAGGGGGATATGATGTAGTAAAAGGTGAAAGAGTTAAAATCCAAGGTTATCTCGAGGATTTTGCTTTATCAAAAGAAGAGGCGGACGAATTAATTATGTCTGCAAGAAACATTGTTTATAAAGATTGAGTGATGAGCTATGGAAAAAAAAACAAAATTAACAATATCTGGTACAGCCAAAAAATCATTCAAAAATATTGAGATTGCGAAAACTCAAAACAAAAGTTCAGTAGTAATCGACAAGCAATCAAATAAAATTCCAAATAGAGGTGGTTCATATAGAACTGCTAGTTTTAAACCTAAAACAGGATCAACATTTAATAGAGGCGCTCCACTAAAACCAACTTTTACACCTAAATCACCCCCAATAACAAACGATTTTGAAAGACGAAAATTAGCTGAACAAAGGGCAACAAAAAGACTTAAGGGTGATAATGAAAGTAAAGATAGAAAAACTTTAAAAGCCGGAATAAAAAAAAGAGAATTAAAATTGACAGTTTCAAGAGCTTTGAGTGACGAAATAGAAGCAAGAGAAAGAAGTTTAGCCTCCGTAAAAAGAGCAAGATTAAAAGAAAATAAAAATTTGGCTAAAGGAGAGGTACAAGAAAATTTAAAGCCTGTTAAAAGAGATGTAAATATTCCAGAAGCAATTACAGTTAGGGAGCTCGCAAATAGAATGGCAGAGCAATCAAGCAATGTCATTAAATATTTATTAGGAATGGGTGTAACTGTAACTATTAATCAAACGTTAGCAGCAGATACTGCTGAGTTTTTGGTTAAAGAATTTGGACACAATCCAATTAGAGAAGAAAAAGCAGAGGAGATTATTGAAAAAATAAAAGCAACAAGAGTAGAAAATTTAAAGAACAGACCACCAATTGTAACAGTGATGGGTCATGTTGATCACGGTAAAACTTCTGTCTTAGATGTTTTAAGAAGTACAAATGTGGCATCAGGAGAATTTGGCGGAATCACTCAACACATTGGTGCTTATCAAATAGAAAGCCGGTCAAATAAATTAACTTTCATTGATACACCTGGTCATGCTGCTTTTACAGAAATGAGAGCAAGAGGATCAAAATTAACTGATTTAGTTGTGTTGGTTGTAGCTGCAGACGATGGAGTAAAACCACAAACAGTTGAGTCTATTAAACATGCAAAAGCTGCTAATGTTCCTATTGTTGTTGCAATTAATAAGTGTGACTTGCCAGATGCAGATCCTCAAAAGATAAAGAACCAACTGTTAGAGCATGAGTTAATAGCTGAAGATTTATCAGGAGATACCTTAATGGTGGAAATATCAGCTACAACAAAAATGAATTTGGATAAATTAGTTGAGGCAATAATTTTACAAGCAGAAATATTAGATTTAAAAACAGATTTTGAGTCTAAAGCCACAGGTATTGTAATAGAGTCTAAAATTGATGTTGGAAGAGGACCAGTTGCAACTATTATAGTAACTACTGGAACTTTAAAAAAAGGAAATTTTTTTGTAAGTGGTTTAAAATGGGGAAAAATTAGAGCAATTATTGATGACAAAGGAAAAAATATTAATGAAGCTCCTCCATCTACACCTGTTGAAATTTTAGGAATTAACGGTGCTGCAAAAGCAGGAGATGATTTTATTGTTGTTGATAACGAAAAAGAAGCGAAAACTTTAAGTGAAAATAGAGCTCAAGAAAGTAAAGATGGAAAAAATCCTTTAACTTTCGCATCACAAGACTCAGCATTTTCAGATAAATCTACAGAAGAATTAAATTTGATAATTAAATCTGATGTACATGGTTCGTCTGAAGCAATAAAAAATGCAATAAGTCAGATCAAACATGATGAAGTTAAACCAAAAATAATTCTTGCAGACATAGGGATGGTAACAGAAACAGATGTTACTCTAGCAAAAGCCTCTAATGCAGTTTTGATAGCTTTTAATGTTAAACCAAGTAAAGAAGCAAAAAAACTTGCAGAAAATGAAAAAATTAAGATTTCCTCTTATAATATAATTTATGAAGTTTTAGATTTTGTTAAACAAAAAATGTCAGGTTTATTATCTCCTGATATTCAAGAAACGGTTATTGGTACTGCTCAAATTTTAGAAATCTTTAAAGTCTCAGGAGCAGGTAAAGTAGCAGGTTCAAAAGTGATTGAAGGCGAAATTACTAGTGCTTCAGATGTTAGAATAATAAGAGATGGAGCAATTATTTACACTGGTAAAGTTGGAACTCTATTCAGAGAAAAAGACCAAGTAAAACAGGTCAGCAATGGTCAAGAGTGTGGAATAACAGTTAAGGACTATATGGACTTCCAAAAAAACGACACAATAGAGGCTTTTAGTGTTACATCTACTGATAGGATGATTTGATGGCAGATAGAATTGGAAAACCGATTTCACAAAGACAACTTAGAGTTGGAGAGATGATTAAGCAGTCTTTAAGCATGATTTTTTTAAGAAATGAGGCTAAGGTGCCAAAATTAGAAACCAATACTATTACAGTTACTGAGGTAAGAATGAGTCAAGATTTGAAAATTGCTAAAGCATACGTGCTTCCACTTGGTGGAAAGGATGCAGATGAAGCGATTAAAGTATTAAAGGAATACTCATTCTTAATTAGAAAAATTTTATCACAAAAGGTAGTTATGAAATTTTTACCAAAATTACTTTTTAGAAAAGACGAGTCTTTTGAATATGCTGAAAAAATAGAAAACTTAATAAAACAAACAAATAAATAGGAAAAACAAGAAATGAATAAAAGAGCACAAGAATTAGCAATGCACGATAAAGACACTGGATCTTCAGAGATACAGATTGCTTTGTTAACAGATAAAATTGAAACTCTCTCTAAGCATATTAAACAATTCAAGAAAGATAAACATTCATCTGTCGGATTGTTGAGAGCGGTAAATAAAAGAAAGAAATTGTTAGAATACTTAAAAAATACAAAAATAGATTCTTACAAAAATGTACTGTCGAAATTGGGATTAAGAAAATAAAGATCAAGATAGATAGAATAGAATGGAACGAAACGAAATGGAAATGAAATGTTTAAAGTACACAAGAAGGATATAGAAGTAGCAGGAAAGAAAATAAGTTTAGAAACAGGTAAAGTAGCAAGACAGGCAGACGGAGCGATTATTGCTTCATGCGGTGAAACAGTTATTTTAGCAACAGTAGTAGGAGCAAAAAAAGTAAATCCAGACATGGATTATTTTCCTCTATCAGTAAACTACCAAGAAAAATATTATGCAGGTGGAAAAATACCTGGCGGATATTTTAAAAGAGAAGCAAGACCAACTGAAAGTGAAACTTTAATCTCAAGATTAATTGATAGACCTATCAGACCTTTGTTTCCTGATACATTTAAAAATGAAGTACAGTTATTACCGACTGTAATTTCATATGATAAAGAAAACCAGCCAGATATTTTAGCAATCACTGCTTCTTCAGCGGCATTAGCTATCTCAGGAATGCCATTTATGGGTCCTGTTGGAGCATCTAGAGTGGGTTATATTGATGGTAAGTATATTTTGAACCCATCAAAAGCAGAATTAGAAAAATCAAGTTTAGATTTAGTTGTAGCAGGTACTAAAGATGCTGTGCTTATGGTTGAGTCAGAGACATCAGGCTTATCTGAAGAAGTAATGTTAGCTGCAGTTAAATTTGGTCACGAAGGATTTGTTCCAGTAATCGAAATGATTGAGGAGCTAGCAAAAGAATGTAGAAAACCTGAGTGGACTGTTGAAAAAAAAGATTTATCCGAAGTTAAGCAAAAACTTGAGGAAACTTTTACTGAAGATTTAACAAAAGCTTTTGCAACAAGAGACAAGCAAGATAGATCAAATCAAATTTCAGAAATTAATGATAAAGCTAAAAAGCTTTTTGAGGAAAATGCAAATTACTCTGATCTTGATGTTAATTCTCAACTTAAAAATCTAGAGAAGAAAATTGTTAGAACTGATATTCTTAAAAATAAAAACAGAATTGACGGTCGAGGATTATCAGATGTAAGACCCATCTCATGTGAAGTTGGAGTATTACCAAGAACTCATGGTTCTGCTTTGTTTACCAGAGGAGAAACACAAGCAATTGTTGTTACTACTTTAGGGACATCTGATGATGAACAAAGAATCGAAAGTCTAGATGGTCTTCAAAGAGAACGATTTATGCTTCACTATAATTTCCCCCCTTTTTCAGTTGGTGAAACTGGAAGAATAGGAACTGGTAGACGTGAAATCGGTCATGGTAAATTAGCATGGAGAGCCATTAACTCTTCACTACCTTCAAAAGAGGCATTTCCATACACTTTTAGAATAGTATCAGAGATTACTGAGTCTAATGGCTCTTCTTCAATGGCTACTGTTTGTGGAGCATCTCTAGCATTAATGGATGCTGGTGTTCCAATTAAAGAGCCTGTTGCAGGTATTGCAATGGGATTAATTAAAGAAGGTGATGATTTTAGTGTCCTATCAGACATTTTAGGTGATGAAGATCACTTAGGAGATATGGACTTCAAAGTTGCTGGAACTAAAGATGGAATTACTTCACTTCAAATGGATATCAAAATTACTGGTATCACTTTTGAAATCATGGAGCAGGCTTTAAAGCAGGCTAAAGACGGAAGAATTCATATCTTGGGTGAAATGAATAAAGCTTTATCAACTTCAAGAGATGAAGTTGGAAAACATACTCCAAAAATGGAACAGATAACTGTTGATAAAAAAGATATCGCAGCTGTAATTGGAAAAGGTGGTGCGACGATCAGAGAGATTGTTGAAAAATCAGGTGCAAAAGTAGATGTAAATGACGAAGGTGTAGTAACAGTTGCTGCTCCTGATGAAGAGTCTAGAAACATCGCTATGCAGTTTATTAAAGACATCACAGCAAAAGCTGAACTGAATAAAATTTATTCAGGAAAAGTTATGAAGATTATGGAATTTGGTGCATTTGTTAATTTCTTAGGAAAACAAGATGGACTTGTTCATATTTCTGAACTAGCGGATAAAAGAGTTGCTAAAGTAACTGACGTTGTCAAAGAAGGTGACGAAGTTAAAGTAAAAGTGATTGGTTTCGATAGAGGTAAAGTTAAACTTTCTATGAAACAAGCTGCTGAATAATAAATAATTAAATTAAAATCTAACCCCTAGAGTGAAAATTCTGGGGGTTTTTTTATTATACACTTGGCAATAGAACGCCTCTAATATTTTTAACTAAATTTAACTATATTTTAGCTAATATTCTTAGGATCTGGCATCCCAACCTTGTTATATCCAGCATCTACGTAGTGAATTTCACCAGTAACACCGTTAGCAAGGTCGCTTAGTAGGTATAATGCTGAATTTCCAACATCATGGATATCTACGTTTCTTTTAAGTAAAGAATGGTCTTCATTCCATTTATAGAGGAATTTTGCATCTCCAATTGCAGAAGCTGCTAATGTTTTAATAGGTCCTGCACTTATAGCATTTACCCTCATACCTTTTGCACCTAAATCTCTGGCTAGATATTTAACACTAGACTCTAACGCTGCCTTACACACCCCCATAACATTATAATTAGGGATAGCTTTGTTTGCTTCATAGCTTAGAGTGATCAGACTTCCACCTTCCTTCATCACTTTGGACGCTTCTTTTGCAACTTCTGTAAATGAGAAACATGAAATTAACATACTTCTTAAAAAGTTCTCTCTAGTAGTGTTTAAATATTCACCAGATAATTCTGACTTGTCTGAAAATGCAATTGCATGAACTACAAAGTCAATGTCACCCCATTGAGATTTAATATCTTCAAACAATTTTGTTAAATCCTCTTTTTTTTCAACATCACAACTAAAAGTAACTTTTGAATTTAATTTTTCTGCTAAAGGAATAACTCTTTTTTTTAAAGCATCCCCTAAATAAGTGAATGCAAGTTCTGCACCAGCTTCAGCGAGCTTTTGTGAGATTCCCCAAGCAATAGATCTTTCATTAGCAACACCCATGATCAATCCTTTTTTACCCTTCATCAAACTCATCATTACACTTTCTCAAAAACTAAAGCAGCATTGGTTCCACCAAAACCAAAACTATTAGACATAACTGTATTTAAAGTTGCACCAGTTTCAGTTTTTGCAACTATTGGAAATTTTTTAGCCTCTTCATCCATTTCACTAATGTTTGCCGAACCAGCAATAAAATTATTTTGCATCATTATTAAACAATAGACAGCTTCATGCACTGATGCAGCTCCCAAAGGATGACCGGATAAAGATTTAGTTGAACTAATTTTTGGAATTACATCTCCAAAAACTCCTTTAATAGAATTTAATTCTGTAATATCACCAACTGGAGTTGATGTTCCATGAGTATTTATATAATCAATTTTATTTTTAGCTGTAGATATAGCCATCTGCATACATCTTACTGCTCCTTCACCTGATGGTGCTACCATGTCGTATCCATCTGAAGTTGCTCCATAACCAGTTAATTCTGCGTATATTTTAGCACCTCTAGCTTTAGCATGTTCATATTCTTCAAGCACCAAAACTCCTGCACCACCAGCTATTACAAAACCATCTCTTGTTTTGTCATATGCTCTAGATGCAGTTTCAGGAGCATCATTATATTTTGATGATAAAGCAGTCATTGCATCAAACATTGCAGTCATTGCCCAGTGAACTTCTTCACTACCACCAGCAAAAACAACGTCTTGTTTGCCCATTTGAATTAATTCCATTGAATTTCCGATACAGTGCCCACTAGTTGCACATGCCGAACTCATTGTATAGTTGGTTCCTTTAATCTTAAATGGAACGGCAAGAGTTGCTGAGGCTGTACTTGCCATAGTTCTTGGAACAATAAATGGACCCATTAATTTTGGAGTTTTAGCCCTAGTCTTATCTGCAGCTAATATTACATTTTCAATTGAAGGTCCTCCTGAACCCATAACAATTCCTGTTTTAAAATTACTTACTTCGCTTTCTTCTAATCCCGAGTCTTCAATCGCTTCTTTCATTGCAATATAGTTATAAGCTGAACCCGAGCCCATAAATCTAATTGTTTTTCTATCTATATGATCTTCAAGCTTTATATTTGGTTTACCATGAACATGACTTTTAAGATTATGTTCTTTATATTCTTCGGCATAAGAAATTCCTGATTTTGAATTTAATAGAGATTGATGAACTTCTTCTTGATTATTACCTAAACAAGACACAACTCCTAAACCTGTTATAACTACCCTTCTCATTATTTAAATAAACCTACTTTTAAACTTTCTGCTGAATAAATTTTTTTATCATCTGCAAAAACCAAACCATTTGCAAGACCAACCGTTGTTCCACCTGGAGACATAATTTTTTTCATATCTATTTCGTATCTTACATTCTTTACATTTTGTAAAACTTCACCTGTGAATTTTACAGTACCAACACCAAGAGCTCTTCCCTTTCCAGGGTTACCTAACCAACCTAAATAAAATCCAACTAACTGCCACATAGCGTCTAAACCTAAACAGCCTGGCATTACAGGGTCAGCTTTAAAGTGACAATTAAAAAACCATAGATCATTTTTAATATCTAGCTCAGCTTTTAAACAACCTTTATTGAACTCACCATTATTCTCATTAATTTCTGTTATTCTATCAAACATAAGCATTGGAGGAAGTGGTAATTTGGCATTTCCAGGGCCAAAAAGATCACCATTTCCACATGTTATTAGATCATCATATGAGTAAGAATTTTTTTTCATAAAATTTGAAAATCCTTAATACTTGATTTATGAACATTATAATATAATAATAGTTTAGAATAATTATAAAGAACTATGAATTTAACAAGTATTTACGATAAAAAACTGAGAAATTCAGGATTAAGACCTACAAAACAAAGAATTAAAATATGTGAGGCTCTATTCGATAGTGAAAAAACCTTTCACTTTTCTATAAATGACCTTGCAAATATTATTAACAATAAGTCCTCTCTAAAAATATCATTAGCAACAATTTACAATACAGTGCATGCTTTTAAGGAAAAAGGCTATTTAAAGCAAATTCCATTAAATACAAACCAAGCTTATTTTGATACCAATATTTCTGATCACCACCATTTTTATGATGTTAATGATAAAAAATTAATTGATTTAGATAATTCAGATGTGGGGCCAATAAATATTTATAAAAAAATTAATGGTAAAAAAATCAAGTCTATTGAAGTTCTAGTAAAACTAGAAGATTAATTTAATTGTTCAGATAGGCGACAATTTAATACAATTGACACAAACTTTAGAATCATTATAAACTACGAAAAATTAAGAAATTTATAAACAAGGGTAATTAATGAGTACAGAAAAATTTAAAAATAAGTCCTTTAAAGCAAATCAATTAAGCAAGTGTCCGTTCACTGGAGCTGGCACTCCAGCAAAGTTTTCTGCTGGTAGAGGTCAATCAGTAAGAGATTTTTGGCCTAACAGTCTAAATCTTAAAATTTTAAGTCAACACTCTAGCTTATCAAATCCAATGGATAAGTCGTTTAATTATTCAAAAGAATTTAAAAAGCTTAACTATAAAGGCCTTAAAAAAGATTTAAAAAAATTAATGACATCTTCCCAAGATTGGTGGCCAGCAGATTATGGTCATTATGGACCATTATTTATAAGATTAGCCTGGCACGCCGCAGGCACGTATAGAACTGGAGATGGAAGAGGTGGTGCTGGAACAGGCAATCAAAGATTTGCACCACTAAATTCTTGGCCTGATAATGTTAATTTAGATAAAGCAAGATTACTTCTATGGCCAATTAAAAAAAAATATGGAAATAAAATTTCATGGGCAGATTTATTTATTTTAGTTGGAAATGTTGCATTAGACTCAATGGGCTTTAAAACTTTTGGATTTGGAGCAGGCAGAACAGATATTTGGGAACCAGAAGATGATATTTACTGGGGATCAGAAAAAGAAATGTTAGGTGTTGAAAGATACACTAAAAAAAGAGATTTAGAACAGCCATTAGGAGCGTCACATATGGGTTTAATATATGTAAATCCACAAGGTCCTGACGCAAATCCAGATCCAAAACTTGCAGCACATGACATTAGAGAAACATTTGGAAGAATGGCCATGAATGATTATGAAACTGCAGCATTAGTGGCTGGTGGACACACATTTGGAAAATCTCATGGTGCTGCATCTGAGTCACACAAGGGTCCTGACCCAGAAGCATCAAGACTTCAAGATCAATCGACTGGATGGAACAGTGGATATAAATCTGGAAAAGGTGCTGATACAATTAGTAGCGGTATAGAGGGTGCTTGGACACAAAACCCTATTCAATGGGATATGGGATATTTAGATTGTCTTTATGATCATGAGTGGGAGCTAACAAAAAGTCCAGCTGGTGCTCATCAATGGACGCCAAAGAAAAATGGACAGAAAATTAAAATGGTCCCTGATGCACATGACAAAAATGTTTATCATCCACCGATGATGCAGACAACAGACATATCAATGAAAATTGATCCAAGTTATGGACCCATTACTAAACATTTCCATAAGAACCCTGAAGAGTTTCATGACGCGTTTGCAAGAGCGTGGTTCAAATTAACTCACAGAGATATGGGCCCAAGAGTTTGTTATCTTGGAACTGATGTTCCAAAAGAACAATTAATTTGGCAGGATCCAATTGATAAACCAAAATACAAACTAAAAACAAAAGATATTAATGATTTGAAAAATAAAATTTCAAAATCAAAGTTATCGGTTTCTGATCTAGTTTCTACTGCATGGGCTTCAGCTTCTACATTTAGAGGCTCTGATAAAAGAGGTGGAGCTAATGGTGCAAGAATAATGTTAAAACCTCAAAAAAATTGGAAAGTCAATAATCCAAAAAAATTATCAAAAACAATTAAAGTTTTAACCAAGATTAAAGATAAATTTGACACTAAGAATAAGTCTGTTTCTATGGCTGATCTAATTGTTTTGGCTGGTAATGTTGGTATTGAGATAGCTGCAAAAAAAGCTGGTCATAAAGTTAATGTTCCTTTTTCACCTGGCAGAGGAGACGCTAGACAAGATCAGACAGATGTAAATTCATTTGGTTTATTAGAACCTAAAGCAGATGGTTTTAGAAATTATTTAAATGATGGTGAGTCAATTGTTTCTGCTGAAGAGAAATTAATTGATAAGGCTCAGTTAATGGGTTTAACGGCCCCAGAAATGACAGCACTTATAGGTGGAATGAGAGTTCTAGATACTAACTATAACGGCTCAAAACATGGTGTATTCACAAATAAACCTGGTTCACTTACTAACGATTATTTTATCAATTTGCTTGATATGAATATTACATGGAAAGAAGAAAATAAATCGGAACAAACATTTTTAGGAAAGGATAGAAAAACCAAAAAAACTAAATGGAAAGCTACAAGAGTTGACTTAATTTTTGGATCAAACTCTCAACTAAGAGCTTTAGCTGAAGTTTATGCATGTGAAGATTCAAAGGTTAAATTTGTTAATGATTTTGTTTCTGCATGGGTTAGAGTGATGAACTCAGACAGATTTGATTTAAAGTTAAATTAATTTTAAAAAATAGAAATATTCATTATGGCAACAGTAAGTTTTGATGATTTTCATAAAGTTCAAAATCTTGAATTTGATATTTTAAAACTTAAAGAAGATTTAAATAAGATATTAAAAAATAAAAAATTTAATTCTCCAGGTGTTTCACATTTTGGAGCTATACCTATAAACCAAATCCCAAATGATAAAAACTCAATAGAGGGGAACAATATTAGAGGAAAATACTGGACTATTGCAGATGAGACTGGACAAGAAGTTTCAAGAGATGTTGATATAGATGAGAGCAAATATACTCAACTAGTTCCTGAATTTGAAAAAACTTACTTCAAACATGTATTTGAAACACTTAGTAAAAGATTTAAATTAGGAAGGGTAAGACTTTTGTTGAAGGAACCAAGATCAACTTTGAGTTGGCATAAAGATCCCGAGTGTAGACTTCATGTGCCAATAGTTACAAACAAAGGATGTTCAATGGTTATAGAGAATGTTGCAAAACATCTTCCCGCTGATGGAAAAGTATGGATAACAAATAATACAAAATACCATAATTTTTTTAATGGTGGAGAGCAAGCTCGGGTGCATTTGGTTGCGTGTATACTTGAAAGTCCTTTTGATAAAATTTAATTTTAAAAAATGGAAATAACCAACGGAATTTTTAAAGCCACAAGTGACATTTATAAAAACAATAAAGGTTCAATATTAAGAACTGTCATTTATACAATTGGTCATTTTGCGATAGCAATAACAGTTTTAATGTTAGTTGCAGATGTTACATTTGGAGTAGCATTAACTGATGCAATTGTAGAACCAATAGCAAACTCAATTTGGTATTTTATACTAGATAAATGGTGGGCAAGTAAATCAAAATAATAAATTGTATATATAAATACTTAAAAGTTAATTGATACTTCCCCAGAGATGTGAGATGTCGACCCATCCCTTATAATTTTCTGTTTTAATATAACACCATTTGTCCTCACACCTTTCTAAGATTAACAGTCTTCCTTTTTGTAATAGAGCCAAGGGTTTTGCAAAAGATGTTGGTTTTTTGAATAAAACCTTATCTTTGGTGATAATAACTGAATTACTTCTTTTTAATTGTGAAACATGTATCCAGCCACTATTATTTTTTAGATCAATTATTCGTCTAAAGTTTTCCTTTGTGTCTATTAGTTTAATAGGAAGGTTTATTTTTTTATAAATATATTTAACTTCAGAGTTAAAACTTGGGCCATACCTAACATTAACTTTATTTTTTTTTAAAGATAAAAAGGTTTCTGCTGAAGCATTATAAGAAATAAATAATATTAAAAAAAATAAAGTATAAATTTTTTTTTTCATTAGCTACATATACATTTTTTTCTTTTATTCATTTTTACTTTTCTAAAATTTAAATTTAATAAGTCTATAATTAATATTGAGCGTTCTAAATTTTGACCAATATTTAGTATCTTTTTTAATATCTCATTAGCCTGCATAGTCCCCACTATACTAGCCACAGTTCCTAAAATTCCTTCATATTCACAGTTTAAAATATCATCCAAAATACTTTCTTCTTGATAAAAACACCTTAAACAAGGGTCTTTTTTATTTTTAAAGTTAAAAGTGAAAATATGACCATCAAATTTACTTATAGCTCCAGTAACAAGGAATTTTTTATATTTAAGACTTAAATCATTAATCAAAAATTTGCTTTTAAAATTGTCTGTACCATCAACAATGTAATCATAATTTTTGATTATTTTATCTGAATTTTTATTGCTAAATTTAACACCTAAAGCATTAACTTTAGTTTTTGGATTAATATCCTTTAATTTTTTTTGGGCTACTTTAATTTTTAGGTTATTTAAATCTTTTTCATCATATAAGCTTTGTCTATGAATGTTAGAGGCACTAACAATATCATGATCTATAATTCCTAATGTACCAATTCCAGATCTAGTTAAAAATTCTGCAACTGGGCAGCCTAATCCTCCCATGCCAATTATAAGAACTTTAGAATTTAGAATTTTTTTTTGACCTAAAACTCCAATGTCTTTTAAAATTATTTGTCTTGAAAATTTTTCAATTTCTTTTTTACCCAGTTTTAAAGTCATTTCCCAGTTGAACCAAAACCATCTTCACCTCTAACCGTATTTGGAAGATCATCTGTTTCTTCAAGATTCATTTTAATAACTGGTGTTAAGACCATTTGGGCAATTCTATCTTTGTTACTTATTAAAAAATCGTTACTTCCATGATTAAATAAAATCACTTTAATTTCACCTCTATAATCACTGTCAATTGTACCAGGTGTGTTTAAAACACTAATATTATTTTTAGCAGCTAAGCCGGACCTAGGTCTTATTTGAATTTCAAATTCATCAGAGAATGCTAAAGAAATACCCGTTGGAATTAAGCAAGATGTATAAGGTTTTAAATTTATAGGCTTTTTGATAAATGCCATTAAATCTATACCTGATGCTCCATCAGTTTTATATGAAGGTAACTCCACAGAGGGGTCTAATTTCTTTAAAAGAACTTTTACCATTAATTTAATTGATAAATTATTCTATCAACTATTTCATCAGATATTTCAGATTTTTTTTTATATGAAAGATTTTCTGGTTTTATATCTTGATTTCTGTAATGAATTGTTACTTCATTATAATCAGAGTCAAAACCAATTTTTCTATTAGATACGTCATTAGCGATAATCCAATCACAATTTTTGTTATTTAATTTTTCTCTTGCATTTAATTCAATTTCGTCAGTTTCAGCCGCAAAACCTATTACAAGATTTGGTCTCATTGAGTTATGATTAGAAACATAGCTAAGAATATCAACATTCTTTTCTAAATGTAATTTTAAAAAATCTTGTTTTTTAATTTTGCTTTTAAATTTTTTATTAATTTTAAAATCAGCAACTGCGGCTGAAAAAATTGCTACATCTGCTGGTAAATTTTTTTGTGTAGCAATCAACATTTGGTCAGCAGTTTCTACTTTAATTAATTTAACATCTTCATTAATATTTAAACTTGTTGGTCCAGAAATTAGAGTTGTATCAAAACCTTTTTTGGATAAAGATTTAGCAATTTCATATCCTTGTTTACCACTTGATTTATTTGTTAAAAATCTAACAGGATCTATATATTCGTTTGTTGGGCCAGCAGTGACTATTGCTTTAAGTTTTTTATTTTTTTTTTGTTTTAAAAAATAGTTGTTTATTTCTGTAGAAATAGTAGTTGGATCTGACATTTTACCTTCTCCATATTCTCCGCAAGCCATTTCACCAATCTCTGGTCCAATTATTTTATAACCAAAACTTTTAAGTTTTCTTAAATTTTGTTTTGTAGATTGATGTTCCCACATCCTAACATTCATCGCTGGAGCTAAATAAATATCTTTATTTGATGCTAACACCACTGATGAAGCAAGATCATCAGTTGTACCCTGCGCTAATTTAGAAATAGTATTAGCTGTTGCAGGAGCTATTAAAATTATATCCGCCCATCTTGATAGAGCGATATGATCCATTTCAGTTTCATTTTCAACATTGAACAACTCACTGTAAACTTTGCCTTGTGATAAAGAGGCAACAGAGAGAGGAGTAACAAATTCTTTGGCACTATTAGTAAGTATAGTTTTAATTTCTGCTCCATTTTTTTTAAAAAGTCTTATTGTTTCAAGACTTTTGTAAGCAGAAATTCCTCCACATATAATTAATAGAATTTTTTTATTTAACACATTTTTCATTTGCTGAATTAAAATACTAATAGACCAATAATTACAAGACCTAATAAGCCAATAATAGATTGGTTTCTAAATGCAATCATTTCAGATTTCTTATCATTTAGAGCAGTAAAAGAGTTTGAATTTTGAGGAATTTGGCCGCTTGCTAAAAATGTTAAAGCTTGATTGGCTTTATCCATAATTTCAGGAAATTCAGGTAATTTTTTAATAACTTCGGAAGTATTTTTTAATGTTTCATTTAAATTATTAATAGGATCTTTTGTTTCTCTTAACCAACTTTCAAGGACTGGTTTTGATGTTGTCCAGATATTAGTGTTAGGATTTAATTTTCTTGCAACACCTTCAACAACAACCATTGTTTTTTGTAACATCAAAAGCTGAGGTTGAGTTTGCATATTAAATTTCTCTGTCACATCAAATAATTGTTTAAGTAATTTGCCACCCGAAATGTCTTTTACAGCTTGTCCAAAAATAGGCTCTCCTATAGATCGTAATGCTTGCGCCAAATCGTCAATTGGAACGTTATTTGGCACTAATCCTGCAACTAGATGAACCTCAGCTACTTTTTTATAATCTCTCTGTATAAAACCGAATAGGATCTCTGCTAAAAATCTTTTGCTGACTTTATCTAATCTTCCCATGATACCAAAATCAATAGGTGCTATTTGACCGCTATTATCAATAAAAATGTTTCCTTGGTGCATATCTGCGTGAAAGAAACCATCTCTAACAGCGTGTCTTAAGAAATGCTGAATTATATCTTCAGCAATTTTATTTGTATCTAGATTTCTACTTTTTAGTTTTTCAGTCTCTCTTATTGAAACACCATCAATCCAATCTAAAGTCATCACATTTTCACTGGTAAAATTCCAGTATATTTGAGGCACTTGAAACCCAACATCATTTTTTGTATTTTCAGCATATTCATTTGCTGCTGCAGCCTCAAATCTCAAATCCATCTCAAGATTAGTTATTTCTTTTAATAGAAAAACAACTTCAACAAGCTTTAATCTTTTAGTCTTTTTTATAAATGACTCGATAATGAATGCAAATAACATCATTGCATCGATTTCTTCATTAAATATTTTTTTAATGTCTGGTCTTAATATTTTAATAGCTACATCTTTAATTGTCCCATTGTCGTTAATTTTTGCTTTGTGTACTTGTGCAATAGAAGCGGCTGCAACAGGTTCGCTTAAATCTATAATTGAATTATAAGTGTCATTACCTAAATCATTTTTTATTATTTCCTTTGCGTGATTAATTGAAAAAGGAGGAAGACGATCTTGTAAATTTTCAAGCTTAATTGACAATTCTTCTCCTATAATATCTGGCCTTGTTGCTAAAAATTGTCCAAGTTTAATAAAAGTAGTTCCCATTGACTCTAATGAGCTAGAAAGCCTTTCTCCCTCATTTTTGTTAAAATCTTTGTCTTTTTTTTTAGAAAATGAAAAAGACAAAATTTGAAAAATAATTTTTATAGCTAAAGGTGGTTCTTTAAATTTTGAAGTGATACTTAAAATATCTGATTTAGCAATTTTTCTTCCCAATTTAAATAGAGTTATTAGTTTTCTGATCATTATAATTTCCATCCACTATGAATTGAAACAATTCCTCCAGAAAAGTTTCTGTATGTGCATTTATGAAAATTATTTTTTTTCATTAAATCAATCAACTCTTCTTGATTAATAAATTGTTCAATACTCTTCACTAAATATTCATACGGCTCTTTTTCACCAACAATAAATTCACCAATAATAGGAATTAATTTTGAATAATTTTTATAAATAAAATTTAAATTTGAATTCTGAATTTTAGAAAATTCAAGACAAAGATAACGTCCGCCTGGTTTTAAAACTCTATAAGCCTCTGAAATGGCTCTATTTAAGTTTTTAGTATTTCTTAGACCGAAACTTATAGTATAAAAGTCAAAAGTATTATCTGGTAATGGTAGACTTTCTGCTGGTGAAATTATCCATTTTATATTTTTATAATTTGATAATTTTTTTTTACCTTGGTCCAGCATTCCTTTATTTGGATCCACGCATGTCACTTTCATATCTTTTTTGGTACTATCTAAAAAAAGCTTACCGATATCACCTGTGCCGCACGCAACATCTATTAAATTTTTATTTAATGAAGGGCCCATCATGTTAATTAGACTTTTTTTCCAAAATCTATGAACGCCCAAAGACATAAAGTCATTCATCAAGTCATATTTATCGTATACTTGATCAAAAACACCATCTACTAGCCCTTTTTTATTTTGAAGATATTGTTGCATAAAAAAAAAATTATATTCAATATAGTATCAAATGCCAGAATTACCAGAAGTAGAAATTGTTAGACAGTCATTAAATAAAAAAATTAAACAAAAAAAGGTAAAAAAAGTAATAGTTAGAAATAGAAACTTAAGATTTAAAATTCCATTGGATTTTAGTAACTATTTTGAAAATAAGAAAATAATTAAAGTAGAAAGATTTTCTAAATACTTAATTTTATATCTTTTAAATGATAACTATTGTTTAATTCATTTAGGTATGTCTGGCACTATTCATATCATCGAAAATAAGATGAATAATATAATTACGAACACAAGTTTTTATAATTCTCCATTCCTTCCAAAAAAACATAATCATGTAGAGATTATTTTTGAAAATTTTAAGTTTGTTTATAATGACCCAAGAAGATTTGGTTTTTTTCAGATTATAAAAAATAAAAAAAAATTAAAAGAAAGATTTAATCATCTTGGTCCAGAACCATTTGATTTAGATTTTAATTTAACTTATGTTTATAATTATTTTAAGTATAAAAATAGAGATATTAAAAATCTTTTGCTTGATCAAAAATTTGTATCAGGGATAGGAAACATTTATGCAAGCGAGATACTATTTAAAAGTAAAATAAACCCTTATATAAAAGTATGTTTTTTGAGCAAAGAAGAATGTAAAAAAATTATATTAAATTCAAAAAAAATTCTTTTAAAAGCTATAAGTAAAGGAGGTTCCAGTATAAGGGATTTTAAAAATACATCAGGGTTAAAGGGAGGATTTCAAAATGAATTTAAAGTTTATCAGCAACAAGGTATGAGGTGTAAAAATTTTGGATGCACCGATCTGATAAAAAAAAAAATAAGTTCAAATAGATCAACTTTTTTTTGTGAATCTTGCCAAAAATAGCCAATTATTTTATTGACCACTTTAAATTCTCAAGCTATACCCCTGCGGATATGGCAAACACAAAATCTGCAATTAAGAGAATCAGAAGAATTTCTAAACAAACTGCAGTAAATAAGGCAAGAAAAAGTAGATTTAGAAACGCTCTAAAGAAAATGAACCTTCTGATTGAAGATAAAAAGAAAGATGAAGCCCTAAAATTCTTGCCTAAATTGAATTCTGAATTAATGAAGATTGCTAAAACTGGGATCATTAAGAAGCAAAATGCATCAAGGAATGTTTCTAGAATTACTAAAAAGATATCTTCAATCTAAAGTTTTTTTATTTATCTTATTTTAAAGACAACTTTAAGTATCCACTGCATATATTCAAAAATTATTTTATTATTACTACATTTAGATTTAGTAAATAATTAATAAATTTTTATTCAATCTATGTTTGATTCAATCTATATTTGATTCAATTGTAAATATAATTTTTTTTTAAGAGTTAAAAATTTTTTTATACATTTATTTTTTTTAGATTAAAAAACTACAATCATAGATTTTATTTTTTTTTTAGTTTTTTTATTAAGTTGTTGCAAATTTATTAGATTAGTTCTAACTGAGATTTCCTTACAAGTTATGAATAAATCTACAAAAATAAATAATTTAAACACTGAAAGCTTTGACTGGAAGCTAGTTCAAAGTGAGATGAAAAGTAAGCTGGGTGTAGATATTTATGAAAGTTGGCTTAAAAAAATTACATTTGTAGATGAATTTAATAATTACCTTTTGTTATCAGTTCCAACTAGATTTATTCGAGACTGGATTACTTCGAGATATTTGGATCAAATTTTACAAATTATTCGATTATATAAAAGAGATATTATTAGAATTGAATTTAAAATAGACGATCAAGATAAATTACAAAAAACAGATGAAGTTACAAAAAAAACCGTAGAAAGAAATGAGAACGTTTCTTTTATAAAAGATTCGTACCTGCAGTATAATAGAATTGATCCTAATAAAAGATTTGATAATTTTATAATAGGCACTAGCAATAAACTCGCTTATGAAGCATCTCTAAAAGTTTCTGAAAACACATCACATTATAATCCACTTTATATCTATGGAGGAGTTGGTATGGGAAAAACTCATCTACTAAACTCTATTAGTTTAGAGTTAAAAGATAGCAATAAAGTAATGTTCATATCAGCAGAACGTTTTATGTATCAATTTATTAAATCAATAAAAGCAAATGACATGGTTAAGTTTAAAGAATATTTTAGAAATACAGATATTTTGTTAATTGATGATATCCAATTTATTAGTGGTAAGGAAGCTATGCAGGAGGAATTTTTTCACACATTCAACGCATTGTTAGACAAAGGGTCACAAATAATTGTCTCAGCTGATAGAGCTCCAAATAAACTTTCAAGAATTCAAGATAGAATTAAGTCAAGATTTTCGGGTGGTTTAGTGGTTGATATTCAAAAACCTGACCTTGAACTTAGAAAAGAAATTGTTGAAAAAAAAACTGAGGAATTAAGTAGTTTGTATGCAGATCAGCTACAAGTTTCTAAAGATATACAAGATTTTATCAGTACAGAAATTACAGCAAGTATCAGAGAGCTTGTTGGTGCAATAAATAGAGTAGTTTCGTTTTCAAGAATATATAACAAGGCTCCTAGTTTGTCTGAAACAAAAGTCATTTTAAAAGACTTATTAAATCTAGCTGAAAATAAAGTTACAATTGATTTAATTCAAACAATAGTTTGTAAGTTTTTTAAAATTAGTAAAAACGAAATGTTGTCATCAAGAAGATCAAGATATTTAGTTAGACCAAGGCAAACAGCCATTTATTTGACAAAAATTTTAACATCAAAATCTTTACCAGAAATAGGTAGAGAGTTTTCTAATAGAGACCATACTACAATAATTCATTCGGTAAAAACTATTGAAAAAATTAAGGAAAAGGACCCAGAAATGGTTGATAATATCAATAAGTTAAAAAATCAGATACTATATAATAATAAAGATAATGAAATTTAACGTTAATCAACAAGACCTTCAACAAGCTTTAAATTTCTGTCAGGGAGTAATTGAAAAAAGAAGCACTTTACCAATTTTATCTAATGTTTTATTAGATGTTAGTAATTCAAAATTAACAATCACAGCTACAGATTTAGACTTAATATTTGTTCATGAGTTAAACAATATTGAAGTATTAGAGGAAGGAAAAACCACAACAACATCTTCAATCATGTATGATATTGTTAGAAAGTTTTCTTCTGGAAAAAAAATTAATCTATCATTAACTGACATTAGTAAATTACAAGTAGAGTCAGAAAAGTCTATTTTTAATTTAAATTGTATTAGAGCTGCAGAGTTTCCATTGACAGATGAAAATTTCAATCAAAATGAGTTTGTTATAAAATCAAAACAACTTTTGAAACTATTAAATAAATGTAAATTTTCTGTTTCAAATGATGAAACTAGACATTATTTAAGTGGTATATATTTTCATCAAACTGAAGTTGAAGATAAAAACTATTTGACCGCTGTTGCAACAGATAGTCATCGTATGTCAATTTCAAAAATTAGATTAGATCAAAAAATTGATTTTGAATCAATTATACTTCCAAAAAAAACAGTTTTTCAGTTATGTTCATTATTGGATAGTTATGATGGCGATGTGAAAGTTTCTAATCTTAAATCGAAGATTAAATTCGAGTTAAATAACAGTATTTTAATTTCTAAATTAATTGATGGAAAATTTCCAAATTATATCCAAGTAATACCAAAAAATAACCAAAAAAAATTAGAAATAGATCTAAAATTATTTTTAAATTCAGTTGATAGAGTTGCATCTGTTTCACTAGATAAAAAAGATGGGGTAAAATTTAATTTATCGAAAGATACTTTGGATCTCTCAGTCAATAATACAAACAGTGGAGATGGTAAAGAAACTTTAAATGTAAAGTTTGATCACGATTTAGAGATAAGTTTTAACTCAAGATATTTAATTGATGTAGCATCACAATTAGATGGTGAAAGAGTTGAGATATTTTTTAATGATACTGGTTCTCCAGCGTTAATAAAAGATCCAGGTGATTTTGACAGTATATTTGTAGTAATGCCAATGAAAGGTTAGTTTAGTAAATCTAATTCTGCGTATATATTCTTTTCTAAATTATTTATAAATTCTTCTTTTGAAAGCCCAGCAGCAATAGGTTTTAAAATTGAAATAGTTATTGTTTTATGGTTTGATTTTCGACCTTTTTTTGGCCAAACATATCCAGAGTTAATAGCAACAGGTTGACATGGAATTTTTAATTCTTCATAAATTCTGGAAGCACCCTTTTTAAAAGGGGGTCTTTCGTTAGGCAAAACTCTTGTAGCTTGAGGAAATATTATTAGAGGTCTTTTTGAGTTAGAAATAATTTTAGCAATATCCTCAAAGAAACCCAAATTATCTTTAGTAATCTTATTTCTTTTAATCGAAATAGATCCAATTTTTTTTAAATACCAGCCAAAAATAGGAATTAATAATAATTCTTTTTTTAAGATAAAGACTGGAGAATTGAAAATTGTTTGAAGATAAAATGTTTCAAACATTGATTGATGAGATGCACCAATGAAAAACTTTTCATTATTTATAATATTTTCTTCACCTTTGATTACAATTTTTGTTGATAAAAAAATTCTTAGACACAAACCAGTCCAATACCCCATTAGTTTTCCACCTAATAAAACAACTTTTTGAGGTAAAAAAAATGCAGGTAAGAAAATTAATGAAATCAAAATTATTCCTAAAAAGAAAAAAATTGAAAATATAAAGTTTCTAATCATTATGATCAAAAGTTATATCAAGTCTTTGTACTTTTGTTTTTTTCTTATAACTTTAATTTTTGATCCTTTAATCAATATTTCTGGTGGTTTTAATCTAACATTATAATTAGAGCTAAGGGACATTCCATAAGCCCCAACATCACATATTGCGATTAAATCTTTCTCTTTTAATTCTTGAAAATTTTTTAAAGTATTAAACTTATCCGTACTTTCACATATTGGTCCAACAAATTCATAAGTTTTATTTGATTTTTTTTTACTTTTTGTAGAGGGTAGAATTTTATGATCTGCTCCATATAATGCTGGTCTCATTAAATCATTCATAGCTGCATCTAAAACTATAAAATTTTTTGAATCATTTTTTTTAATGTAAATTATTTTAGTAATAAGAGTTCCAGTATCTCCTATTATTGACCTTCCTGGTTCAAATATAATTTTTGATTTATGCTTTTTTAAAAATTTTTTTATTATTTCACTGTATTTTGTATAATTAAGTTTTTTATCCTCGTATGTGTATGAAATTCCCATACCACCACCAAGATCAATGAATTCAAATTCATAATTAATTTTATGTATCATCCTATCAACTACTTTGAGCATTTTTTCATAAGGTTTGTAATCTAAAATCTGACTCCCTATATGAACACTAAGACATTTAAGATCAATATTTTTTGAACTTTTACAAAAATTAAAAAGTTTAAAAAATGTTTTTTCATTTACTCCAAATTTATTTTCTTTTTTTCCAGTTGAAATTTGACTTAAGGTTTTTGCATCTGTATTTGGATTTAACCTAATACCAATTTTTACTTTTTTTTTTTTTATTTTTGCGACTCTATCAATTTCTCTTATTTCGCTTTCAGATTCAGCATTTATTAATAATATTTTCTTTTCTACTGCAAAACTTATTTCCTCAGATGTTTTACCAACTCCTGAAAAAACAATTCTTTTTGGGCTTACACCAGCTTTTAAAGCCATCATAAGTTCTCCCTTTGATACTACATCTGCCCCAAGTCCAAATTTTTTTATTTCTCTTATCAGATTAATATTAGTGTTAGATTTAACTGCAAAACAAATTAATGGAGAAAAGGAGCTAAAATTTTTTTGAAAATTATTAATATTTTTTTTTAATCTATTGTAAGAATAGCAATAGATTGGTGTACTATATTTTTTTGCAATATCTTGTACTTTAACTTTTTCAATTTTTAGTTTGTTATCAATGTATTTCATTAAACCTTATTAATAAGGATAGTTTTAAATTCAGTTTTTTTTTCTGGCTCTTTGTATTCAGGGTCCCCTTTTTTCCCACAAGAAATAATTAAGCAACAGCACAAAAAAATTAAGCTTATTTTTTTTATCATTAATGTTTTTTATATTTTAATATCATTTTTTTAATATTATCAAAAGATGTTCCACCATATGATTTTTTTGAATTAACAGAATTCTTTAAATCAAACACTTTTAAAACATCACTTGTCAACTTCGAATCAATTTTTTTTAATTCCTCTATGCTTAATTCATCAAGTTTCTTTTTCTTTTTCTCAGCCAAATTAACTATAGCTGCTGTTTTTTGATATGCTTTTCTAAAAGACATTGAATGATTTCTTACAAGATAATCTGCTAAGTCAGTTGCTGTAATATATCCAGAGCTTGCAAGTTCTAGCATTTTTTTTTTATTAGGACTGGTATTTTTAAGTATTTCATCAAAGATTTTAAGACAGTTAATTAAAGTATCATTCGATTTAAAAACAATCTCCTTATCATCTTGAAGATCCTTGAAGTAAGATAGCGGGAGGCCTTTCAGAATAGTAAGCATTGAAAATAAATTGCCATAACTACTTCCAGATTTTCCTCTTAAATATTCTAGTAAATCTGGATTTTTCTTTTGAGGCATTATTGATGAACCTGTTACAACTTTATCTGAAAGATGGATCAAATCAAAACCATCTGAATTCCAAATAATAAGCTCTTCAGCTATTCTTGAAATATGCATCGAACATACAGAAACACTGTATAAAAAATCTAAAACAAAATCTCTATCTGACACAGTATCAATTGAATTATTTGTTGGTTTTTTAAATCCTAGTTTTTTACTTGTATAATTTCTGTCAATATTGAAAGAGGTTCCTGTTAGTGCAGCAACACCTAAAGGATTTTCATCTAAACTTTCTAAATTATTAGTAAATCTTTTTTTATCTCTGTTTAACATCTCGACATAAGCCATAAGGTAGTGGGCAAAAGATATAGCTTGTGCATTTTTAAGATGAGTGAATCCGGGCATAATAGTATATATATTTTTCTCTGCTAATTTTAATGTGCTTTTAATTACTTTATTTATTGCAATATTGATCTCCTTAGTTGAAGATCTTATCCAAATTTTAAAGTCAGTAACTATCTGATCATTTCTAGATCTTGCCGTGTGAATGTAACCCGCATCTTCTCCTATTATTTGAAAAAGTCTTTTTTCTATATTCATATGAATGTCTTCATATTTTTTATTGAACTCAAATTTTTTTTTAGAAATTTCTTTTTCTATTTTCGTAAGCCCATAGATAATTTTATTTTTAATTTTAAAAGAAATAATTTTTTGTTTAAATAACATCTCAACATGAGCTATTGACCCTTTAATATCTTCTTTATAAAGACGTTTATCAATATCAATTGAATTACCAACTTTTTGAAATAAGCTTGATGTACTCTTCTTGATACGCGTATTCCATATTGCTTGGTTGTTTTTATTTTTTGTCATGGTATTTAATTATAACTATTTAACATGAGATTTTTAATAATATTTATTTTTTTGACAACTAATGTCTTTGCTAATGATGTATCCGAAATAAAAAATGTTGTCATTCATAAAGATCCAAAAGTCTATGATAATGTTATTTTTTTAGACAAAAAGGATAAAACAATTAATATAAGCGAATTCAATGGGAATTTAATCTTATTAAATTTTTGGGCTACATGGTGTGAGCCGTGTAAGGAAGAAATGCCATCTTTAGATAGGCTACAAATTAACGAAGATTTGAGTAATTTAAAAATTTTTGTAATTAATATATCTAAAGAAAGTTTAAAAAAAATTGATAGTTTTTTTAAAGAGTTAAATATTAAAAATCTTGAACCATTTTTTGACGCCCCAAACACACTTGCAAAAACATTTAGTTTACGTGGGGTCCCAACAACAATCCTTATAGATAAGAATGGTAAAGAATTTGCAAGAATAATTGGATCTATAGATTTTGATGATAGAAAATTTATTAGCTGGCTAAAAAATTATAATTAGTCCTTAAAAAAATATGCAAAACCTACAAGAACAAGTATGGCTATAAATTGAAGAAGAACTCTTAGTTGCATTAATTTATTTGAATATTTTTTACTCGTTTCTCCTCCTTTAAAAAGAGTTCCAATTCCCAAAATTAAAACTACTCCAACAGCAACTAAAAGCATTATAGATAGTACTTTTACAAATATTCCTGAAATCATATAAATATTGTAGATTGTTTTGAGAAATAAAAAACATAATTAATCAACCATGACATTTTGCCTAGACTCAATAATAATCAAGCCAGAAGAGGGAGCTGAAATTAAAAATGCTATTATTTTACTCCATGGATATGGTGGAGATGGCAATGATATTAGTATGTTGACCTTAAACTGGAAAAGACATTTGCCTAACACAGTTTTTATTTGTCCTAATGGGTATGAAACTTGCTCTATAAATCCATCAGGATATCAATGGTTTGATCTCACTAAAGAAGACTCTGGTTACATAATTGAGCAATCATTGAAAGCTGAGGAAAAAATAAAACAGTTTATCGATGAGATTAAAATAGAATTTAATTTAACAAATGATAAGATATGCCTATTAGGATTTAGTCAGGGCTGCATGATTTCACTAAATGTTGGTTTAACTTCAGAAGAAAAATTTTTATGTATTATTGGTTTTTCTGGTAAAATAATTGATATAGATAATTTAAAATCAAGAGTCAAAAATTCAACAGAAACATTATTAATTCATGGTGATGCAGATCAAGTAGTACCTTCTACTCATTTGTTAGAGGCGAAAGATTTTTTAATTAGAAATAATATAGATGTTAAAACTCATTTAATTAAAAATTGTGATCATCATATTCCTATAGAAGCTTCAAGTATAGCTCTAAATTATATTTTAAAAAAAATTTAATTCCTTAATATTGATAAAATTGTTTAAGTAAGTTAAAAATACTTAATGAATAATTTTATCGAACAAAATGTTTCGTTAGAAAAATGCCCCGCATTAGTTCTTAATGCTGATTATAGACCATTAAGCTATTATCCTTTGTCTTTATGGTCATGGCAGGACACTGTAAAGTCTGTTTTTTTAGATAGAGTTATAATTGTAAGTAACTATGATAGAACAATAAGAAGCCCTTCATTTAACATGCAATTACCTAGCGTTATTGCACTTAAAGATTATATTATTCCACAGACCAAACCTAGTTTCACAAGGTTTAATGTTTTTTTAAGAGATAAATTTTCGTGTCAATATTGTGGTAGCAGTGAAGAGTTAACTTTTGATCACTTATTACCAAG